>NZ_JBFTND010000211.1:0-19180 GCF_056397305.1 Cupriavidus sp. 05N40 | reverse complement strand
AGGCCGCGCTCTGCCTGGTCACCTGGCGGTAAGCCTGCTCGGYGGCGCCGATCGACTCGAAGCGGAAGACCCGCCACAGATTCTTCTGATAGAACAGCGCCACGTAGCACACCACCTGATCGTCGGCCAGCATCAGGGTGGTGCCGTAGTCGCCGTTGTAGCTGGTGCGCAGCTCGCGCACGGTGCGGTCGCGCAAGCGCTGCTGCAGTTCGGACACCAGCCCCAGCGAGGCAGACGACGCCTGCAGGTTGTCGGCCGGTGCCGCACCCGCGCCCAGCGACGCTGCCGATGCCGTTACGGGCTCGACGGCCGCCAGCACGCCAGCGGCGGACATCGACAACGCCAGGCCGATCAGGCTGGCTAGCAAGGGGGCGCGGCGGGAGTTGTTCAACATGGCGTTCCGGCTTGGACTGGGCGAGGGTTCGGGTTCTGGGACATAACCATGGCGGCAAAGCCACGGCAGCATGCCAAGGACACCGTCGCGACCGCGATGATGCGCCACGCGCACACGGTCACCGGCGAATTCTAGCAAGCATGTGTATTAACGGCCGCGTTTTGTCACGCTTGATAGCAAATGCAGCCTTACCTCGCAACAAAAAAGGGGGGAAGCGTCAGCCTCCCCCCCTTTGGACCAAACCTTTGGACCAAGCATGAACGACCGTTGCGCTCAGCGCTTGGCGATCGAGGCTTCCGCCTTGGCCACCAGGTCGGTACCGATCTGCTTCTTCCACTTGTCGTAGACCTTGGCGGTCGCCTTGCGGAAAGCGTCGTGCTCGGCCGGCGTCAGCTGGGTCACCTTCACGCCATGGGTCTCCATGTCCTTCCAGGCCGGGGCGCCGGCTTCCACCAGGCCCTTGCGCGCCAGTGCCGTCTCCTGCTTGCCGGCGTCGATGGCAGCAAGCCTGACGATCTCGCGGTCGGCCGGGGTCCAGCTTTCCCAGATCTGCTTGTTGACCACGAAGATCAGCGGGTCGGCCACGTAGCCCCAGGTGGTGACGAATTTCTGGCCCACGGTGTAGAGCTTGGCGGCGGCGAACACCGACTGCGGGTTCTCCTGGCCGTCCACCGCGCCCGAAGCCATGGCCGGCTGCGCATCGGCCCAGCTCATCTGCGTCGGGTTGGCGCCCAGTGCGTTGAAGGTCTCGATGTACAGCGGCGAGCCCACCACGCGCAGCTTCATGCCCTTGAGATCTTCCGGCTTGCGGATCTCATGCTTGGAGTTGGAGACTTCGCGGAAGCCGTTCTCGCCCCAGGCCAGCGGCACCACGCCGGCCTTGTCCAGCGTGGCGAAGATCGACTTGCCGACATCGCCTTGCGTGAGCGCGTCCAGCGCCTTGTAGTCCGGCATCAGGAACGGCAGCGAGAACAGGTTCAGTTCCCTGACCTGGGGCGACCAGTTGATGGTCGAGCCTACCGCCATGTCGATCACGCCCTGGCGGATCGCCGAGAACTCGCGGGTCTGGTCGCCGGCCACCAGCGAAGTACCCGGGTAGAGCTTGATATTGATGCGGCCGCTGGTGCGCTGGCGCACCAGGTCGGCCCAGATCTCGCCGCCCTTGCCCCACGGGAACGCGGGACCGAGCACCAGCGACATCTTGTATTCGGACTTGTAGCTCTGCGCCATGGCGCCAGCGGGCGCGAGGGCAGCGGCGGCGATGGTGGCTGCCAGCGACAGCATCAGGGCACGACGTTTCATCTGTTCTCTCCTCTCAGGATGTGTTGTGCGTTTCTTATGTACTGCTCCAGCACTGCCCGCGGATGGCGGCCGGGGCAGCATCGCCGCCCCGTCGCAACACGGTCAATGCCGCTCAATAACCGAGACGGTCCGGCAGCCAGGTCGCCAGCGGCGGATAGGCCAGCACCATCAGCATGGCGATGAACATGGCCAGCAGCATCCAGACCACCCAGGGCACGGTCTCTTCCATGCGCACGCGCGCGATCCGGCACGAGACCATCAGGTTCACCGCCAGCGGYGGCGTGAACTGCCCCAGCGCCACCTTGAGCGTGAGCACCACGCCGAACCACACCGGGTTCCAGTGGAAGGCGTTGGCGATCGGCAGCAGCAGCGGCACGAAGATCAGGAAGATCGAGATGCCGTCGAGGAACATCCCCACCGTCATCAGCAAGGCCACGATCAGCGCCAGCACGCCGTACTCGCCCAGGCCGGAATGCGCGATGGCATTGGCCAGCGGATCGATCACGCCGAGCGTGGACAGCGCATAGGYGAAGATGCCGGCCAGCGCCACCACCAGCAAGATCACCGCGGAGGTCTCCGCCGCCTCCTGGAAGATCACGAAGAGGTCGCGCATGCCGATGCTGCGGTAGATCACCATGCCGACGAACAGGCCGTACACCACCGCCACCACGGCGGCCTCGGTCGGCGTGAACCAGCCCGCGCGCATGCCGCCCAGGATCAGGAACGGCGCGACCAGGCCCCAGGCCGCCTCGCGCAGGCTCTTCCAGAACGGCGGGCGCGGCAAGCCGGCCTCGATGGCGCCCATATTGTGCTTGCGCGCCAGCCACACCGCCGGCACGATCAGCGCCAAGCCGGCCAGGATGCCGGGGATCATGCCGGCGGCAAACAGTGCCGGCACCGAGGCGCCGGGCACCAGCACGCTGTAGATGATGAAGGCCACCGAGGGCGGGATCAGGATGTCGGTAGCGGCGGCCGCGCCGACCACGGCCGCGCTGTACGCGCCGGGATAGCCCGCGCGCGACATCGCCGCGATCATCACGCCGCCCACCGCCGCCGCGTTGGCCGGGCCGGAGCCCGAGATGCCGCCCAGGAACATCGCCACCAGGATCGCCACCAGCGGCAGCATGCCGGGGCCGCGGCCGACGATGGCAATGGCGAAGGTGACCAGCCGCTGCGCCACGCCGGAGCGGTCGAAGATCGAGCCGACCAGCACGAACATCGGGATGGCCAGCAAGGGATACTTGGCCAGCCCGGCGTAGAAATTCTGCGGCACGGCCAGCAGGCCGAACATCTGCGTGTCGAGGTTGGACAGGCCGATCGCCACCAGGCCGCCAAGGCCCAGCGAGACGCCGATCGGCACCCCGAGCATCATCAGCCCGAGGAACACCACGAACAAGGTAATCGCAACGAGAGTCATGGCGCGGACTCCGACGCCGGCGCGCCATTGACGCGCTGCGCATGCAGCGCCCTGAGCGCGCGCAGGTTGCGCGCCGCCAGGCCCAACGCCCGCAATGCGATGGCCCCCGACAGCACCGGCAGCCAGACCGAGTACCACCAGCTCGGGATGCCGATGCCGGGCGACGTTTCGCCGAAGGCGTACTCGTCCCACGTCACGCGCGCGCCCAGCACCGCCAGCGCGACGAACATGACCGCCACCATCAGTGCCGAGAACACGCCAAGGCGCCGTTGCCGCGCCGCGCTGCCGCGCTCGAAGAAGAACTCGATGCGGATATTGCGGTCGCGCGCCACCGCCGCGCTGCCGGCCACCAGGGCCAGCACGATCATCAGGAAGACCGAGAATTCCTCGGTCCAGGCAAACGATTCGTCGGTGAAATAGCGCACCACCACATTGGCGAACGTGATGCACACCAGCAGCGCCATGACGATCACGCCGATCCAGTCCTCGATGCGCGGCGGGACCCTGAAACCGATGTCGCCGCCGTCCGTGGTGTTTTCCAGTGGCTGGCTGGCACCAGCTTCGTCCGGCACGGCCGTGACGTGTTGCGGGCCGGCATCGCGCCGCCCCTCCCTGTCTGCTTGCATCTCCCCGGCCTCCGGTCCGGTCCGCGCGGCACGCCGGCCGCTTGCGGATTTTCTTCTGAATTATGTAAAGACTTAATCTCAAGACATGGCGGATTATGCCAAGTCTGCGCAACATGGGGGAATTTTTACGCCCGCCAGCGACCGCAGGCCGGGCTGCCGCCAGGCCATTCGCGCCTCGCGCCCAAGGGGACCGGATAAGCCCTGGGCCGGGAAAACGCGCGTCCCGCCCGCACTTCTGGCGCGCAGCGGGACCGGCCTGGCAGGACGCGGGCGAAGCCGCCCGCGTCCGCTTACACCATGCCGTCGTCGGCGGTGATCACCGCGCCGTTGATGAACTGCGACTGGTCGGAGGCCAGCAGCAGCAGCAGGCCATCGAGATCTTCCGGCTTGCCCACGCGCTTGCGCGGCAGCATCTGGATCAGCTTCTGGCCGGCATCGGTATCCCAGTGATGGTGATTGATGTCGGTATCGATATAGCCCGGGCAGATCGCATTGACGTTGATGCCGTGGCGCGCCCATTCGAGCGCCATGGCCTTGGTCATGTGCACCACCGACGCCTTGCTCATGCAGTACACGCCGATCTGCGACAGCACCTTGAGCCCCGCCACCGAGGCGATGTTCACGATGCGCGACTGCGGCAGCGGATTGCCGTTCTTCTCGGCGCCCTTGGCGCGCGCGATCATGCGCTTTGCCACTTCCTGCGCCACGAAGAAAGCGCCGCGCGTGTTGGTGTCGAAGACGAAATCGAAGTCGTCCGGCGTCACATCAGTCAGCTTCTGCGTGGTGGAGACGCCCGAATTGTTGACCAGGATATCGATCGCGCCGGCCTCGGTCTCGGCGTGCGCCACCGCGGCGCGGATGCTGTCCGGATCGGTCACGTCAAGCCGCACCACATGGGCGCTGCCGCCTTCGGCCTCGATCGCGGCGCGCAGCTCCTTGAGACGCTCGGTACGGCGCGATGCCAGTATCACCTTGGCGCCCGCGGCCGCCATGACGTGGGCAAAGCGCGTGCCCAGACCGCTCGAAGCGCCCGTTACCAGCGCAACCTTGCCTTCCAGATTGATCGACAAACCCATGATGACCTCTATATTCGGAGCCCCCGCCGTCACCTGCCATGGCCCGGGCCGGGGGGCGCTCCTCACGAAAACTGCCTGGCAAAACGAAAGGCAGCATATCAAAAAAAAGAACGGTCGTTCCAAAAAAAATCTTGCCTGACCATGGCGAGTCCCGGACAATGCCGGAGATTCTAAGAACTCGGGCCTCAAAGGGAAAGAGGAAAAACGCGCAGATGGCCGCGATTGGCTCTGCGCCACCACTTTCCGCGTCGCCTTGACCGGCCCGGCCACCGCATTCCCCGAATCACCGCACACGGATTTCCCACAATTGCGCGCAAGTTGCCAAGAATAGAGGGTTAGAGACAATGAATCAGCAGCAGCTCCTGGAGCAATACGGCCCCCGCGAGGCCATGGAATACGACGTTGTCATCGTCGGCGGCGGTCCCGCCGGCCTGGCAACCGCCATCCGCCTGAAGCAACTCGCCCAGGAGAAAGGCAACGACGTCAACGTATGCGTGCTGGAAAAAGGCTCCGAGCCCGGCGCCCATATCCTGTCCGGCGCCATCATGGACCCGCGCGCGCTGAACGAGTTGTTCCCCAACTGGAAGGAACTGGGCGCGCCGCTGAACCAGCCCGTGACCGAGGACAAGTTCCTGTTCCTCGATGAAACCGGCGCCAAGGGCGCCCCGCTGCTGCCCGACTGCTTCCAGAACCACGGCAACTATATCGTCAGCCTGTCGAACTTCGTGCGCTGGCTCGGCCAGCAGGCCGAAGCGCTCGGCATCGAGATTTTCCCGGGCTTCCCGGCCGCCGAAGTGCTCTACAACGAGGACGGCTCGGTCAAGGGCGTGGCCACCGGCAACATGGGGATCGACAAGGACGGCGAGCCCACCGAGAACTTCCAGCTCGGCATGGAGCTGCACGCCAAGTACACCATCTTCGCCGAAGGCGCGCGCGGCCACCTCGGCAAGCAATTGATCGCCCACTTCAAGCTCGACGACGGCAAGGACCCGCAGAGCTACGGCATCGGCCTGAAGGAGCTGTGGGAGATCGATCCCGCCAAGCACCAGCCCGGCCTGGTGGTGCACACCGCCGGCTGGCCGCTGGACCCGGCCACCTACGGCGGCTCCTTCCTCTACCACATGGAAGACAACAAGGTGGCGGTCGGCTTCGTGGTCGGCCTGGACTACACCAATCCCTGGCTGTCGCCGTTCGAGGAATTCCAGCGCTTCAAGACCCACCCGGAGATCCGCAAGTACTTCGAAGGCGGCAAGCGCATCGGCTACGGCGCGCGCGCCATCACCGCCGGCGGCCTGCTGTCGCTGCCCAAGACCGTGTTCCCGGGCGGCGCGCTGGTCGGCTGCGACGCCGGCTACCTGAACGCGTCGCGCATCAAGGGCAGCCACGCCGCCATCAAGACCGGCATGATGGCCGCCGAAGCCGCCTACGACGCCCTGCAGGCCGGCCGCCAGCACGACGAGCTGACAGCCTACCCGGTGGCGTTCGAGAACAGCTGGCTGCACAAGGAACTGCTGCAGGCCAAGAACTTCAAGCAGTGGTTCAAGAAGGGCCGCACCACCGCCACGCTGATGACCGGCATCGAGCAATGGCTGCTGCCCAAGCTTGGCATCCGCAACCCGCCCTGGACCATCCACCGCACCAAGCCGGACCACGTCTACCTCAAGCCAGCCGCCGAATGCGAGCAGATCGCCTATCCGAAGCCGGATGGCAAGCTGACCTTCGACCGCCTCAGCTCGGTGTTCATCAGCAACACCAACCACGAGGAAAACCAGCCGGCCCACCTGACGCTGAAGGACGCCAGCGTGCCGGTCAACGTCAACTGGGACAAGTTCGCCGGCCCTGAGAGCCGCTACTGCCCGGCCGGCGTGTACGAGTTCGTCAAGAACGACGACGGCAAGGAACGCCTGCAGATCAATGCGCAGAACTGCGTGCACTGCAAGACCTGCGACATCAAGGACCCCACGCAGAACATCGTGTGGGTGACGCCGGAAGGCGGCGGCGGCCCGAACTACGTGGGCATGTATATTGCGCTTCATACGGTCTCCTGTCGGGCGCGGCGACGACCAAGGCCGGCAGGCCCGTCCGCGCCCCTGTTTTTCTGCTGCGAGCAGTAAAGACGAAGCGCGCGTTGGCGGCAAGATGGCGCGTTAGGCGGTTGACTCCAAACGCCGGCATGAACGGGCCGGCGGCACTGCGCCATCAGGCCGGGACCTGCATGCTGGCGCTGGTCAGCAACTGCTCGTAGATATAGCACTGCAGCAGGGTCAGCTCGCGCTCGCCCAGCACGTCGAAGGCCACGCCGAACACCGGGAAGCCGGAAGCGGCGGAGATCGGGGTCGCGTTGCGCGCCACGCCATCGACCATGATCTCGCTGTCGAGCGCGGCGGTCCGCAAGTGGAAGCACAGCCGCACCGGCGTGCCGGGCGCGGGCACGGCATCGGCGGCCTCGATCTGCGCGCCGCCGGTGCTGAGGTCGGTCAGCATCACCAGCCGCGACGCCTTGCGCTCGTGCGGCGCGCCGGCCTCTTCAGCGGCGCCCTCCTCTGCGCTCCCCGGGTCCACCATATAGGCAGCCAGCCGTGTCGGCACGCGGGTTGCCTTGCGCACCGGCAACTGCTGCATCTGCGCCGGCGCGGACAAGACCAGATAGC
This sequence comes from Cupriavidus sp. 05N40, assembly GCF_056397305.1. Classification (NCBI taxonomy): domain Bacteria; kingdom Pseudomonadati; phylum Pseudomonadota; class Betaproteobacteria; order Burkholderiales; family Burkholderiaceae; genus Cupriavidus; species Cupriavidus sp. 05N40. The sequence continues at coordinate 11,714 of NZ_JBFTND010000211.1, read as the reverse complement.
GGAACGGACTGCGGCAGATCGCGGTCACCGTGCATTCGAAGCTGAGAATGGCGTGGCCGGAGAAGCCACGCAGCAGCACGGTTTCCCCCGGCTTCATCTGCAGCTCCTTGCCGCCCAGCTGCGGCCAGGTCACGAACATGCCCTGGTCGACAAAGCCGATCAGGCGGCTGGCCGCCGCGCGGCCGACATGGCCCTGGGTCTTGATCTGCAGCAGCGTGCCGACCTGCAGGCCAAAGGGCCCGGCGCTGGCCTGGCGCTCGTTGTCGGCGGGTTCGCCGGGTTCGTCCGCGGGCCGGCAGACCGCGCCGTGGCGGAACACCAGCGCGACGTCGCGATCCTCGGGGATCACGCTGCCGCTGCCGAGCACGAGGTTTCCGCTTTCGTCCAGCAAGGACCAGGGCAACGGCTGGCCAACCGGGAGATCGTCAGGAGTAAGTGCAATCATGGGAAGCAGCGGTAGACGCCCATCTGTGGGACGTGACAGATCCAACGGCAAGCCGGCGGGACGCATGCCCCCCGGCCGCCACCTAGCGAAGCGCTCAGCGCGTGATGCGGCTGCCCGGGGCCGCCGCCAAACCGCGCGGGCGGACCGCCATGCAGGCGTCCGCGATGTCCCAGGTGAATAGCGCATCTCATCTGACTTGCTATCGGCCGCCGCCGGAAAACCTTGAGCACCGGCTTGCACCGCATCAGCCTTGCGCCTTGACGCCGGCCGGCTTTCCGCCGAGAATGCCGTAAAGCTGTCTGACAGCCTTACAGATAACCATGACAATCCTGAACCGCCCCGAATCGCTGGCCTCCCGCATTGCCGATGCCCTGCGCGCCGACATCGCCACCGGCCGCTTCGCCGCCGGCGCCCGCCTGCCGGCCGAGGCCGCGCTGGGCGAGACCTTCGGCGTGAGCCGCCCCATCGTGCGCGAAGCCATCGCGCAGTTGAAGGCGGACGGCGTGCTGGTCACCCGCAAAGGCTCCGGCGCCTATGTCTCGCAGACCCCTGGCGGCCAGGTATGGCGCATGCCCAGCGCGCCACAGGGCGGCCCGACGCTCGTGCAATTGTTCGAACTGCGCATGGTGGTGGAGTGCGCCTGCGCCGAAATGGCTGCCCTGCGCCGCTCGGAGAGCGACCTGCAAGCCATCCGCGCGGCCCTGGCCGCCATGCGCGAGCACGGGCAGGACTTCGCCAGCGCCGCGGCGGCCGACGTAGCCTTCCACCATGCCATCGCCCAGGCCGCGCACAACCCCTGCTTTACCGGCCTGACGGACTTCGTCGGCCAGCATCTGCTGTCGGCGCGGCAAACCGCGTGGGAAAACGCCGCGCGCTTTCGTGGCGGCTCGCTGGGTGCCGACGGAGAACACGCGGCGCTGGTCGAAGCCATCGCCGCCGGCAGCGCCAGCGCCGCACGCCAGGCCGCGCGCCGGCACCTGGCTGCGGCGGCAAAACGCATGGGGCTGGAGCTCGGCCAGTCCTGACGCGACCGCGAGACGACAGAGAATCCGCCGCCAGGCGCGCGATGCACGGCGGCACAAGCAACGACACAAGGGGAGGACGATGGAAAAGGTAGATTGCGTGGTGATCGGCGCGGGCGTGGTGGGCCTGGCGATCGCCAGGGCGCTGGCCATGCAGGGCCGCGAGGTAATCGTGCTGGAAGCCGAGAATGCCTTCGGCACCATCACCAGCGCGCGCAACAGCGAAGTGATCCACGCCGGCATCTACTATCCGGCGGGCTCGCTGAAGGCGGAAATGTGCGTGCGTGGCAAGGCGATGCTTTATGACTATTGCGCCTCGCACCACGTCAGCCACCAGCGCTGCGGCAAGCTGATCGTGGCGACCACGCAGGGCCAGGTCGCCACGCTGGAAGGAATCCGCGCCAAGGCCGCCGCCAACGGCGTGCACGACCTGCAGCTGATCAGCCAGGCYGAGGCGCAGGCGCTGGAGCCCAACCTGCATTGCCACGCCGCCCTGCTCTCGCCCTCCACCGGCATCGTCGACAGCCATGGCCTGATGCTGGCCCTGCTGGGCGACGCCGAGAATGCCGGCGCGATGCTGGCGGTACAGTCGCCGGTGGCGCGCGGCGCGATCACGCCGGACGGCATCCGGCTGGAGGTCGGCGGCGCGGACGGCGCGGCCGACACCACGCTGCTGGCCCGTACTGTCATCAATTGCGCCGGGCTCACGGCACCGGCGCTGGCGCGCAGCATCGAAGGCATGCCGCCCGCGCACATTCCTCCGCAGTACTACGCCAAGGGCTGCTATTTCACGCTGGCCGGGCGCGCGCCGTTCTCGCGGCTGATCTACCCGGTACCGGAAGCCGCCGGCCTGGGCGTGCACCTGACCATCGACCTGGGCGGCCAGGCGCGCTTCGGCCCCAATGTGCGCTGGATCGACGAAATCGAGTACGGCGTGGATCCGTCCGACGCGGACAGCTTCTACGACGAAGTGCGGCGCTACTGGCCCGCGCTGGCCGATGGCGCGCTGCAGCCGGGCTATGCCGGCATCCGCCCCAAGATCAGCGGCCCCGGCGAGCCGGCCGCCGACTTCCGCATCGACGGCCCGGCCACCCATGGCGTGCCGGGGCTGGTCAACCTGTTCGGCATCGAGTCGCCGGGGCTCACCTCATCGCTGGCGCTGGCCGAGCGCGTGGCGAGCCTGCTTTGAGCGCCTAGCTTCCGGCGCCGGCGCTCTCGGCAGCCTCGGCGGCCTCGGCCCGGAAAGTCATCAGCGCGCACAACGCGCCGCCGGCGGCCGCCAGCGCGGCGAGGCCGAAGGTATGGGAGGGCCCCAGCGCCTTCCAGGTCCAGCCCATCGCCAGGCCGCCCAAGGTACCGCCCAGGCCGTAGGAGATCCCGGTGTAGAGCGCCTGGCCGCGCCCCTGCAAGGGACCGCCGAACCAGCGCTGCAGGCGCTTGAGGCTGGCGCTGTGATGCGCGCCGAAGGTGGCCGCGTGCAGCACCTGCACCAGCGCCATCAGCCACGCCAGCCGGGCCAGGTAGCCGGTCAGCCCGAAACGCAGCGCGGCCAGCACGAAGGTGCCGGCGAGGATGGCGCGCAGCGGCAGCGCGGCGAACAGCCGGCCCTGGTAGAAGAAAAACACGATCTCCGCCACCACTCCGATGGTCCACATCACCCCGATGGCGAACTTGCTGTAGCCGAGCTGCTCCAGGTAGAGCGAATAGAACACGTATAGCGCGGCATGGGCGAACATCATCAGGAAGGCCGAGCCGAAGAACCAGCGCACATCGGCACGCCGCAGCAGCGGCAGCGCCGGCGGCGGCTTCACGCGCGGGCCCTCCTCGACGGCGTCGCGCATGCCGAATACCACCACCAGGAACAGCGCCAGCATGGCGCTCGCCAGCCACGGGAAGGCTTCCATGCCGAGCCGCTCGAACAGTGCCCCGCCCAGCAGCACGGCCGCGATAAAGCCGGCCGAACCGAACATGCGGATGCGCCCGTAGCGGTGATCGAAGGCGCCGTAGCGGCGCAGCGTGGAAATGGTGAGCGCGTCGCCCAGCGGCGACATGGCACTGGTGATCAGGTTGAGCCCGATCATCATCGCCATCATGCCGCCATAGCTGGTAATGCCGGGCACCATCAGGAAGGCAAGCAAGGCGGTGACGCCGGCCAGGCGCAGCAGCCGCACCCGGGTATGCATGACATCGGACAGCCAGCCCCAGAAGTACGGTCCGACGATGCGGCTGACCTGGAAGCATGCCATCAGCACGCCGATCTGCACGGGCGTGAAGCCACGCCCGGCGAAGAACAGGCTTACATAGGGCGAGATAACGCCGACATAGCCATAGTAGCCAAGATAGAACAAGCCGAAGCGCGTCTCGGAGACGCGCGCGGCCTGCGCGCTACCGGCCTTCTCCTTGGCCTGCGGCCGGGCCTGCGCCAACTCAGCGCGGCTGGCCGGACTGCGGCGCCTGGGCGGGGATGCGCGGCGTGTCGACCTTGACGTCGCCGCACTGGGCGCGCTGGCGCAGCGCATGGTCGATCAGCACCAGCGCCAGCATGGCTTCGGCGATCGGCGTGGCGCGGATGCCCACGCAGGGATCGTGGCGGCCGAAGGTTTCCACGGTGGCCGGCTGGCCGGTCTTGTCGATCGACTCGCGCGGGGTGCGGATGCTGGAAGTGGGCTTGATCGCCAGCGAGACGGTCACGTCCTGGCCGGTCGAGATGCCGCCCAGCACGCCGCCGGAGTTATTGGTGCGAAAGCCCTCGGCGGTCAGTTCGTCGCCATGCACGCTGCCGCGCTGGCTGACGCTGTCGAAACCGGCGCCGATCTCCACGCCCTTGACGGCATTGATGCCCATCATGGCGTGCGCGATATCGGCGTCGAGGCGGTCGAACAGGGGTTCGCCCAGCCCGACCGGCACGCCGCTGGCCACGACTTCGATGCGCGCGCCGACGGAGTCGCCGTCGCGGCGCAGCGCGTCCATATAGGTTTCCAGCTCCGGCACGATCTCGGCATTGGCCGCGAAGAACGGATTCTGCGGCACCTCGGCCCAGTCCGTGAACGGCACGCGGATCTCGCCAAGTTGCGACATATAGCCCCGGATCTCGGTGCCGTACTGCTCGCGCAGCCACTTCTTGGCCACCGCGCCCGCCGCCACCACCGGCGCGGTCAGGCGTGCCGACGAGCGGCCGCCGCCGCGATGGTCGCGGATGCCGTACTTCTGCCAGTAGGTGTAGTCGGCGTGGCCCGGGCGGAAGGTCTCGACGATATTGCCGTAGTCCTTGCTGCGCTGGTCGGTGTTGCGGATCAGCAGGCAGATCGGCGTGCCGGTGGTCTTGCCTTCGAACACGCCGGACAGGATCTCGACCTGGTCGGCCTCCTGGCGCTGCGTGACGTGACGCGACGTGCCCGGCTTGCGGCGGTCCAGGTCGATCTGGATGTCGGCCTCCGTCAGGGCCATGCCCGGCGGGCAGCCGTCCACGACCGCGCCGATGGCCGGGCCGTGCGATTCGCCGAACGTGGTGACTGTGAAGAGCAGGCCGAGGGTATTGCCGGACATGATGGAGATCCGCGACAGCGCGTGAAAATTGGAGGACGGGCTACATTGTAAGGCCTTTGCCGCCCATCCGGCCCCGCCCCTGCCTGGCGCCTCCGATTCCGCTATGCGGACGCGGCTTCCGGGTAGTAGCGCCCGCGCATCCGTGCCACGTAGGCCACCAGGTTGGGATGCGACTCCGCCGCCGCGCGGATCGGCGTGTCGAATACCGGGCACAAGGCGCCGGCGATGAAGGCAAAGACGGTGGCATCCGCGCCGCAGGGCCGCTCGCCCAGCAGGAAGGGCTTGTCGCCCAGCAGGTCGGACACGGCGGCCACGTCGCGCGCGGCAATGGCCGCCAGGTCGGCCGCGCTATGGCGGCCCAGGCCCTGTGCCCACAGGATGCGGCGAATACGGGCCCGCACGAAGCGCATCGCCAGCCCGCGCAGGGGCCAGGGCACCGCGCGGAAGAACATGGCCGGACCCTTGGCGAAATTGCCGTCGTGGTTCCAGCGCGCATCGGCAACCGCCCAGTAGAAGTTGTCTTCGAGCATCTTTTCCACGGCCCAGGCCGTGCCGCGGTCGGCCGGCGAGAGGCCATCGTCGAAGTCGACGTGGTAGGTCTTTTCGAGATGCCAGCGGATCAGCGTGGAATCCGCCACCACCCTGCCCTCGTCGTCGAGAAAGGGCAGCTTGCCCTTGGGCGCGCGCCGCAGGCCGCCCTGGGCGGTGCGGTAGGGCAGCCCGGCCAGCTTGAGCAGCATCTCGGCCTTGGTGACAAAGGGACTGGCGTCGGGCAGGCCGAACGCCGGCCCGAAGGTATAGAGCGTAATCACGATTGGTGATTCCTTTCGGCGGATTGAGCGGGAGGCTGGCGACGGCCTAGCGCCACTCGCCGCGCAGGCCCTGCACCACCTGCTGCAGGCTTTCCGGCGTGGCCTGCTCCGGCGCGATCGGGTCGCCCACCACCAGTTCGAGCCGGTTGAGGATGCCGCGCCGGAACGGCCTGGACATGGCCGCACCGCCCTTGCGCGAGAAAAAGCTGCCCCACAGCCCGCGCAGCGCCATCGGCACCACCGGCACCGGGGTACGGCGGATGATCTGCTGCACGCCCTGCTTGAAGGGATTGATCTCGCCGTCGGCGGTGATCTTGCCTTCAGGGAAGATGCAGACCAGGTCGCCCTCGCCCAACGCGCGCGCCACCTCGTCGTAGGCGCGCTCGAGCATCTGCGGATCTTCGTGCGCGGGCGCGATCGGGATCGCCTTGGCCTGGCGGAAGAACCACGACAGCAGCGGCACCTTGAAGATGCGGTAGTCCATGACGAAGCGCACCGGACGCGGACTGCCAGCCATCAGCACCACCGCATCGGCAAAGCTGACATGGTTGCAGACCAGCACCGCGGGCCCTTCGGCCGGGATGCGCTCGGCGTTGACCTGCTGCAGGCGGTACACCGTGTGCACGAGTATCCAGGCGACGAAGCGCAGCAGGAATTCCGGCACCAGGCTGTAGATGTAGATGGCGACCACCGCGTTGAGCAGCCCCACCACCAGGAACAGCTGCGGGATGCTGTAGCCAGCCTGGGTCATGACCACCGCCAGCAGCGACGAGGCAATCATGAAAAAGCTGTTGAGGATGTTGTTGGCCGCGATGATGCGGGCGCGGTGCGTGGGCGCGCAACGGCTCTGGATCAGCGCGTACAGCGGCACGCTGTAGAAGCCGCCGAACATTGCCAGCAGGAACAGGTCGACCAGCACGCGCCAGTGGCCCGGATCGGCGACGAAGCCGGCCAGCCCGGAAAGCTCGGCATGGTGCTCGCCGCGGCTGCCGAAGAACAGGTCCAGCGCGAACACCGTCATGCCGATCGAGCCGAACGGCACCAGCCCGATCTCCACGTGACGCCCGGACAGGCGCTCGCACAGCAGCGAGCCGGTGCCGATGCCCAGCGAAAACACCGCCAGCAGCAGCGTCACCACGTTCTGGTCGCCGCCCAGCACGTCCTTGGCAAAGCTGAAGAACGAGGTCAGGAAGGTCGCGCCCAGGAACCACAGCCAGGAGATGCCCAGCAGGCTCAGGAACACCGTGCGGTCGGTGCGCGCCAGCCCGAGGTTGCGCCAGGTCTCGGTAAAGGGGTTCCAGTTGATGCGCAGGTCCGGCTGCGGCGCCGGCGAATCCGGCACGCGCGCGGACACCATGCGCCCGGCCAGGGCCAGCAGCACGCAGGCAGCGCCCACGTAGATCGGCCCCACCACCTTGCCGTCATGCGCGAGGCCGGCCAGCTCGCCGCCCAGCAGGGTGCCGAGCAGGATGGCGACGAAGGTGCCCATTTCCACCAGTCCGTTGCCGCCCACCAGCTCCGTTTCGTCCAGGTGCTGCGGCAGGTAGGCGAACTTGACCGGACCGAACACCGTCGAATGCAGGCCCATCAGGAAGGTGCCGAGGTAGAGCAGCGGCGCGCTGTGCCAGGCGAAGCCGGCCAGCCCCAGCGCCATGATGCCGATCTCCAGCGTCTTCACCAGCCGGATCAGCCTGGACTTCTCGATCTTGTCGGCGATCTGCCCGCTGGTGGCGGAGAACAGCACGAAGGGCGCGATGAAGATGGCGGAGATCAGGAACGCCGCGCTCTTGGCGTCGACGCCCTCGAACAGGGCCGTGTGGTAGGTGACGAGGGAAGTGAAGGCAACCTTGAACAGGTTGTCGTTCATGGCCCCGAGGAACTGGGTCCAGAAGAACGGGGCGAAACGGCGCGAGCGGAGCAGTCGAAATTGGTTTTGTTGGCTCATGTAGACAGGAAAAAGGTGACCCCGGCGAACCGGAAGCCCGGGTAAGGCCCCCGCGACACTGCTGGCAATGCCCTGCCGCCGCGGGCATGCCCGCGGCGCTTGCTTGCGCTTGTTTCGCCGCGGCGCCGCCCGTCCGGCGCCCCGCGGTACTGCGGCCGCGCACCAGCCCCCGATCTCAATCCGTCTTTTCTTCCGGCCAGTCGCGGATATAGGCCTTGAGCATGCGGTTCTCGAAACTCTGCTCCTCGACCACGGCCTTGGCCACGTCGTAGAAGGAAATCACGCCCATCAGGGTGCGGTTGTCCAGCACCGGCAGGTAGCGGGTGTGGCGCTCCAGCATCATGCGGCGCACTTCGTTGACGTCGGTCTCCATGGTGCAGGTGAGCGGCGCGTCGTCCATCACCTTGCGCAGGCTGAAGGTACCCACCGAACCGTTGTTGGCGGCCAGCGTATTGATGATTTCGCGGAAGGTCAGCATGCCGACCAGCTCGCCGTACTCCATCACCACCAGCGAGCCGATGTCGTGCTCGGCCATGGTCTTGACCGCCAGCAGCAGTGAGGTGTCAGGCGTCACGGTAAAGAGCGTATTGCCCTTGATCTGCAGGATGTCGCTGACTTTCATGGTGGTCTCCGCTTGCTGAATCTACTGTATGTATATGCTGGTGTACTGCCGCTATCGTGCCGGTTCGCTGCCGGTTCGCTGCCGGCCGCGACCCGCACGGGCGCGGCACGGACGTGGAGCGGCACCGCCGGATGGGCCGATGCTAGCCGAAACCGGCCGCCCAAGTAAAGCGCGCGGGCCTCGAAACCCGCCCCGGCGCTTCGTTTGCCGCGCCCCGGGGCGCGGCAGCGGATGCTACGATGCGCACCGGAGACAACTCTTGCCCTGGAAGCCATGTCCGGTACCCGTTTCGACACCCTGGCGCTGCACGCCGGCGCCGCCCCCGACCCCGCCACCGGCGCGCGGGCCACGCCCATCCACCTGACCACGTCCTTCGTCTTCCGCGACAGCGAGCATGCCGCCTCGCTGTTCAATATGGAACGCGCCGGCCATGTCTACTCGCGCATCTCGAACCCCACCGTGGCGGTGTTCGAGGAGCGCGTCGCGGCGCTGGAGAACGGTGCCGGCGCGATCGGCGTGGCCTCGGGCCAGGCCGCGCTGCACCTGGCGGTGGCCACCCTGATGGGGGCCGGCTCGCACGTGGTGGCGTCCASCGCGCTSTACGGCGGMTCGCACAACCTGCTGCACTACACRCTGCGCCGCTTCGGCATCGAGACCACCTTCGTGCAGGCGCGCGACATCGACGCCTGGCGCGCGGCCATCCGGCCCGAGACCAAGCTGCTGTTCGGCGAGACGCTGGGCAATCCCGGCCTCGACGTGCTCGACATCCCGACCCTGGCCGAGCTCGGCCGGGACAACGGCATCCCGCTGCTGGTCGATTCCACCTTCACCACGCCCTACCTGCTCAAGCCATTCGACCACGGCGCCGGCCTGCTCTATCACTCGGCCACGAAGTTCCTGGGCGGCCACGGCACCACCATCGGCGGCGTGCTGGCCGARGGCGGSACSTTCGAYTTCGAGGCRTCCGGSCGCTTCCCSGARCTGTCSGAGCCCTATGCCGGCTTCCACAACATGGTGTTTACCGAGGAAAGCACGGTGGCGCCCTTCCTGCTGCGCGCCCGCCGCGAAGGCCTGCGCGATTTCGGCGCCTGCCTCAACCCGATGGCCGCCTGGCAGTTGCTGCAGGGCATCGAGACCCYGCCGCTGCGCATGGCCCGCCACGTGGAAAACGCCCGGCGCGTGGTGCAGTTCCTGGTCTCGCACCCGATGGTCGAGTCAGTGGCCTACCCCGAACTCGAGTCCCACCCCGACTACGAACTCGCCAAGCGCCTGCTGCCGCGTGGCGCGGGCGCCGTGTTCAGCTTCAACCTCAAGGGCAACCGCGCCGCGGGCCAGCGCTTCATCGAAAGCCTCGCGCTGTTCTCGCACCTGGCCAATGTGGGCGACGCCCGCTCGCTGGTGATCCATCCCGCCTCGACCACGCACTTCCGCATGGACGCCGCGGCGCTGCAGGCCGCGGGCATCGGCGAAGGCACCATCCGCCTGTCGGTCGGCCTGGAAGACCCGGACGACCTGATCGACGATCTCAAGCGCGGCCTCAAGGCCGCCGAGCGCGCCATGAGCGGCAAGGGAGGGCAAGCCTGATGGAACTGACGATCGCGGGCCGCAAGGCCTACGCCTATACCGGCGGCAAACCCTTCAACCCGGCCCTGCCGTGCGCCGTGTTCGTGCACGGCGCGCAGAACGACCACAGCGTGTGGGCCCTGCAGACGCGCTGGTTCGCCCACCACGGCTTCGGCGTGCTGGCGGTAGACCTGCCTGGCCACAACCGCAGCGAAGGCGAGCCGCTCAAGACCATCGAGGCCATGGCTGACTGGGTGGCGGAGCTGGTGCGCGCCGCCGGCGTAACCGCGCCGGCCCTGGTGTTCGGCCACAGCATGGGATCGCTGATCGCGCTCGAAACCGCGGCGCGCCACCCGGATGCGGTGCGCGGCATCGCCCTGCTCGCCACGGCTTTTCCGATGAAGGTGTCCGACGCGCTGCTCGAAGCGTCGCTCAAGCAGGTGGACCAGGCCATCGCCATGGTCAACGACTGGTCGCACTCCAGCCTCGCCAACAAGCCGTCATCGCCAGGGCCGGGCTCGTGGATGCAGGGCGGCAGCCAGCGCCTGATGGAGCGCGTGGCGCAGCGCAACCCGCAGGGCCATGTCTTCCACAATGACTTCTCGGCCTGCAACGCCTACGCCAACGGCGATGCCGCGGCCACCGCGGTGCGTTGCCCGGCGCTGTTCGTCAGCGGCAGCAAGGACATGATGACCTCGCCCAAGGCTGCGCAGGCGCTGGCGGCAAGGATGGCGTCGGCGAGCACCGTCACGGTGCCGTGCGGGCACGCGCTGATGGGCGAGCGGCCCGACGAGGTGCTGGACGCGCTGGCTGCGTTCGCGCGCAAGGTCGTGGCGGCGGCCTGAGCGGGCCGCGGCCTGGGCGCGGGGACCGGGAAGATCCTCTCTGGACACTTCCCGCGCCCCGGCTAGACTGGAAGCACCCGAGAATCCCAGCAAGGAGCCTGATATGTCCCAGGCGCATGCCCGCGAGTTCGAGAACTTCGCCGCCTTCTACCCGTTCTACCTGAACGAGCATCGCAACCTCACTTGCCGCCGGCTGCATTTCGCGGGGTCGACGGTGGCGCTGCTGTGCCTGCTGGCGCTGGTGCTCAGCGGCAACTGGTGGTGGCTGGCCGCGGCGGCGGTCTCCGGCTACGCCTTTGCCTGGGTCGGCCACTTCGTCTTCGAGAAGAACCGCCCCGCCACGTTCCGCCATCCGCTCTACAGCCTCATGGGGGACTGGGTGATGTACGCCGACATCTGGCGCGGCAGGATCCCGCTCTAGCCGACGCCAGCCATCGGCGCAGGCCATCGGCGCAGGCCATCAGATCTGGCCGTGCCAGCCCGGCGGCACCACCTCCAGCGTGCGGCGCGCGCCCGCTGCCGGCGATGAGGCGGACGCATCTTCCCGCGCCTCCCGCGCTTCCTGCACTTCCTGCTGCACTTGCTGAGCTTGCTCCGCCTGCCGGCGCCCGAACACGGCCTCCAGTGGCTGGTCCAGGCGCGGGTTGTCCAGCACCTGCTTGAGCACGTCGGCACCCTCCAGTTGCTGCGCCAGCGCCGTGCGCGGCAGGCGCGGCAGGTTCAGCACCAGCCTGTCGTGCAGCGACCTCAGCGTCACCTGGGCGGGATCGCACAACAGCGCCCAATGGGCCTGCCCGCCATCCTGCGCCAGCTTGCCGACCAGGTGCATCGCCTTGAGCTTGCCCAGCAGGCCAGCCAGATAGTCGGCTTCCACCCTCAGCTTGCGCCCGAGATCCAGTTCCCCGATGCAGCGT
>NZ_JBFTND010000210.1:0-12353 GCF_056397305.1 Cupriavidus sp. 05N40 | reverse complement strand
GTGCCGGCGTGGCTCGATGGCACCGCTGTGCGCATCGAGCGCACCGCGCCCGAACAAGCTGCCATCGCGGTCGTCAGTGCATCCACGGCCTACCACGAAGCCATCGAAGCCATGCGCTGGGCGCGGGCCCTGCTCGCCTCCGGCCGCGCCCGGCCCGGCGAGATCGCCATCGCCGCCGTGGCCCCCGCGGAATACGACGACCACTTCCTCGCGCTGCGCGCCGACGCCAACCTCGAACTGCATTTCGTGCACGGTACCAAGGTGACCGCCAGCCGCGACGGGCAGGCCGCGGCCGCGCTGGCGGACATCCTGGTGCGCGGCCTGTCGCAATCGCGCATGCGCCGCCTCGCCGCGCTGCAGTCGGGCGGTAAAGGCGCCAGGGGCATGTTCGCGACGCTGCCCGCCGGATGGACCCGCATCCTCCCGGCCGATGCGCCGCTGAGCTCGGTCCAGGCGTGGGAGCGGCTGCTGGCACGCCTGTCCGCCAGGGACTGGCCCGACGGCGCCGACCATGCCCCCGCCGTGCGCGCCATCGTCGCGCTGCTCGGCCAGGGCATCGGTGCCGCCGCGCAGATCGGCGAGGCCGTGCTCGACGGCCGCGCGCGCACGATCTGGCGCAAGGCGCTGCTGGCCGGACCCGCCGCCTCGATCGACGCCACGCTGGAGAACCTGAAGCAGGATGACGGCCTGGAAGCCTGCGTGTCGGTGGCATGGATGCCGGCCGGCGAGCTGGCCGCCGCGCCGCGCCGCTTCGTGCGCCTGCTGGGGCTGAACTCCTCGCGCTGGCCGCGAGGCTTGTCCGAGGACCGGCTGCTCTCCGACCACATCGTGCCCACCGCCGAACTGGACCCGCTCCCGGTCGCCGCGGCGGACCGGTACAGCTTCCACGCCATCCTCGCCACCACCGCCGGCGAAGTGGTGCTCTCGCGCGCGCGCCGCGACGGCGAGGGCCGCGTGATGGGACGCAGCGCGCTGCTGCATGGCCTGCCCGACGAAACCTACCTGCGCCGCAATGCCGTGCCGGCCCATGCCTTCAGCGAGACCGACCGCCTGCTGGCGCGTCCCGCCGAATTCCGCACGGCGGCGCAGGCCAGGTCGGCCGTTTGCTGCTGGCGCAACTGGCACAGCCCCGAGCTCACGCCGCACGACGGCATGGTGCGCGCCGGCCATCCGGTGCTGCAGGCCGTGCTCGGCCGCAGGCAATCGGCCAGCTCGCTGCAGCGGCTGCTGCGCAACCCGCTGGGCTTCGTCTGGCAATACGGCATGCGCTGGCGCGCGCCGGAGGGCGGCGCCGAGCCCATCGTGCTGGACGCGCTGGGCTTCGGCAACCTGGTCCACCTGGTGCTCGACCACGCGCTGCAGACGCTCGAAGCCGGCGGCGGGCTGGCGCGCGCCGACCCCGCGCAAGCTGCCGCCGCGGTGCGCGACGGCGTGCGCGTCGCCGCCGCGTCGTGGGAAGCCACGCAGGCCGTGCCGCCGCACGTGATCTGGCAACGCACGCTCGATGAGGTGCGCCTGCTGGCCGGCCGCGCGCTGACGTGGGGAGACCCTGCCGGGCCCGGCACGCGCGCCTTCGGGGAAGTCCCGTTCGGCGGCTCGGAGCCGCGCGCCGGCGCCGCCGCCACATTGCCGTGGGACCCCGCGGCGCGCGTCGAGATCCCCGGCACCGGCTTCCACATCTCCGGCTATATCGACCGCCTGGATATCTCGGGCGACGGCAGCCGCGCCATCGTGCGCGACTACAAGACCGGGCGCACCCTGAAGCAAGGCGCCCGCCTCGACGGCGGCCGCGAGCTGCAGCGCTGCCTGTACGCCTTCGCCGTCAAGGCGCTGCTGGGCGCCGGCGTGGACATCACCGCTTCGCTGCTGTACCCGCGCGAGCCCGCCGAAAGGATCCTCGACAATGCCGACGCCGCGCTGGCCGACATCACCGGCTACCTGGCCTCGGCGCATGCCAGCCTGCTGGCCGGCGCCGCCGTGATGGGCAAGGACACCGCCGGCAACTACGACGATCTCGCCTTCGCCCTGCCCGCCAATGCCGCGGCCACGTATTGCCGGCGCAAGCGCGATGCCGCGCTGGCGCAACTCGGCGAAGCCGCCGCCGTCTGGGAAGCCGAATAATGAACAAGAGCGCCATGCCCCTCGAAGACAACCACGCCCGCCGCACCGCCATTGCCGACCATCACCGCTCCCTGCTGGTGGAAGCCGGCGCGGGATCGGGCAAGACCGCCGTGATGGYCGGCCGCATCGCCATGATGCTGGCCGAAGGCGTGGCCCCGCGCCACATCGCCGCGGTGACCTTTACCGAACTGGCCGCCAGCGAACTGGTGATCCGCGTGCGCGAATTCGTCGCCAGGCTCAGCGACGGCCATGTCCCGCAGGAACTGCGCGCGGCCCTGCCCGGCAACCTGAGCGAGCGGCACCACGACAACCTGCGGGCGGCCGGCGCCGCCATCGACGAACTCACCTGCTCGACCATCCACGGCTTCTGCCAGCGCCTGATCAAGCCCTATCCGGTCGAAGCCAATATCGATCCCGGCGCTGGCATCATGGACCGCGACCAGGGCAGCCTCGCCTTCGACGACATCGTCGACGCCTGGCTGCGCGAGCAGCTGGACGCCGATGGCGGCAATGGCGCCGGCCTGCTCGCCGAACTGGTGCTCTACGATGCGCAGGCGACCGTGGCGCTGGTGCGCGGCATCGCGGCCACGCTGCGCGCGCACCGCAACGCCACGGCACCGGCGGGACTCCCGCTGGCGCCGCTGATCGCCGCCTTCGGCCAGGCGGCACACGCGCTTGCCGCCTTCGTCGCCGACACCGAAGCCAAGGATGCCGACACCACGGTGATGTCGGCACTGCTGACGGAGGCCGCGCAGGCGCTCGCCTTCCCGTACAGCCCGCAGCGCCCCGCCGACCTTGCCCGCGTGCTGGCGATCCGCCTCGAGCCGGACACGAAGCTGTGCAAGAAAGACGGCGGCTTCCGCTCGTACCGCCGCGCCGGCGCGTGGCGCACGGCGTCGCGCGAGGCGGGCATGCCCGCGGCGCATGGCGATCTGCTGTGCGCGCAGGCGGCGCAGCTGCACGCTGCCTGCCAGGATGCCTGGGTGGCGCTGCAGCAGCAGATCGCCAGCCACGTGCTGGCCGCGCTGGCCGATGCCGTGCAGCCGGTGCTCGCGCGCTTTCGCGACTACAAGCGCGCAGCCGCGCTGCTCGATTTCGATGACCTGATCTTCGCCGCGCGCGATCTGCTGCGCGATCACGATACCGTGCGGCAGGCGCTCGCCACGCGCTACCGCCACGTGCTGGTGGACGAGTTCCAGGACACGGACCCGCTGCAGTCGGAAATCGTCTGGCGCCTGTGCGGCGAGCCGCCCGCCGGCGGCCGGGACAATGCCGACTGGACCCGCTTCGTCATCCGCCCGGGCGCGCTGTTCCTGGTGGGCGACCCCAAGCAGGCCATCTACCGCTTCCGCGGCGCCGACGTGGCGGCCTATGTGCAGGCGCGCGACGCCTTCGCCGCGCAGGACCGCGACAGCGTGCTGGCGATCTCCACCAACTTCCGCTCGCGCGCACCAATCCTGGCGTACGTCAACGCACGCTTCGAGGCCATCCTGTCCAGCCCCGACCAGCCTGGCTTCACCGCGCTCACGCCGTACGATGCCAACGACGACGGCCAGCCAGGCGTGCTGGCACTGGACGTGGCGGTGACCGGCGCGGACGGCAAGGTGGCCGCCGAGCACCTGCGCGAGGCCGAGGCCGGCGCGGTCGCCGAGATGTGCGCGCGCATGATCGGCAACCATGACATCGCCGACCGCAAGACCGGCGCGCGGCGCAAGTGCCGGCCCGGCGACATCGCGCTGCTGGCGCCCTCCGGCAGCGACCTGTGGCGCTACGAGGCCGCGCTCGAGCGGCGCGGCGTGCCCGTCGCCACGCAGGCCGGCAAGGGCTTCTACCAGCGCCAGGAAATCCAGGACCTGATCGCGCTGACCCGCGTGCTTGCCGACACGCGCGACACGCTGGCCCTCGGCGCGCTGCTGCGCGGGCCGCTGGCCGGCCTCACCGAAGAAGAACTGCTCGACATCGTGTGGCAGCTGCCGCGCGCGGAAGATGCCCCAGACAGCCTGCCCCGGCTGGACCTGCGCGTGGAAACGCAACACATTGCGCACGACCTCGCGCGCGACCTCATCGGCAAGCTGCAGGCGCTGCGCCGCAAGGCCAACGCCACCACGCCCTACGACCTGATCGCGCAGGCGGTCGATGCACTGCACGTGCGCGCCATCCTGCTCGAGCGCCACCACGGCCAGGCCGAGCGCGCGCTGGCCAACGTCGACCTCTACCTCAACCTGGCGCGCGCCTATGGCGTGCGCGGCCTGCGCGCCTTCGCCGAAACCATGAGCGCGGCGTGGAGCGACGCCGCGCGTGCCAGCGAAGGCCGCCCCGATGCGCAGGAAGAAGCCGTGGCGCTCTACACCATGCACGCGGCCAAGGGGCTCGAGTGGCCCATCGTGGTGCCGGTCAACACCATGACCGAGGTGGTCGCCGCCGACACCGCCGTGGTCGAACGCGCCAGCGGCCATTTCCATTGCCCCGTGTATGGCCTCACGCCCGCAGGCTACGACGCCGCGCGCGACGCCGAGAAGGCCGAGCTCGCGCGCGAACGCATCCGCCTCTGGTACGTGGCCGCCACGCGTGCACGCGAACTGCTGGTGCTGCCCCGGCTCGATGCGCCCGCCAGCAACAGCGCATGGGTCAACCTGCTCGACCTGTCGCTGTCCGCGCTGGATCCGCTCGTGCCGCACGACCTGCCCGACGGCGTGGCCGCCGCCGGCGCCACCGTGGAGAACCGGCAGACCCGGCAGTCGTTCGGCGACGAAGCCCTGTCCATCGTCCTGCAGCACAAGCGGCTGGCATGGCTGGCGCCCAGCCGCGATGAAGGTGCCGGCAGCCCGCTGCTGCAGGAAGAAGTGCCCGCCATCATGCTGGCCACCGACGACGCGGAGTCCGCCGGCACCCCCGCCTATCCCGCCGTGCAAGGCGGGCGCGAGCGCGGCCTCGTCATCCACAAGCTGCTCGAGGAAGTCCTGAGCGGCGAAACCGAAGAAACCGTGGCGGCCCTCACCGCGCGCGGGGAGGCGCTCGTGCGCATGCTCGGCCGCGAGCCCGGCGACGATCCCGCGGCCGGCCTCGCGCCGGCCGAGATGGCCCGGTGCGTGCTGCGCACGCTGGCCCTGCCCGACATCGCGGCGCTGCGCCCCGGACTGGTACCGGAGTATCCGGTCTATGGCTCGGCCGTGACGGCGGACCAGGAAAGCGCCACCGTCGGCATCGCCGATGCCGCCACCTTCGCCGACGACGGCACGCCGCAGGTCATTGTCGACTGGAAGAGCGACGTGCGCCCCGATCCCGCCACCCTCGATCACTACCGCGCACAGGTGCGCAGCTACCTCGACATGACCGGGGCCAGCCGCGGGCTGATCGTGCTGGTGACGTCGGGGCAGGTGATTCCGGTCGGCCCCGGTCTTGCCGCGGCGGCATGAACGCGCGCCGGTCCCTCAACCATTGAAGGTCATTCACAGGAAGCAATCGATCATGATCAACAACAATTCCCCGCTGGAGAGCCTCGCGGCCTTCGCCATCGCGTTTGCCGCCGGCGCGGTCTCTGCCATCGGCCTGGGCTTGTATATCGGAAAGCTCAAGCAGGACGCGCAGCGCGCCGGTGCGGCCGACACCGTGTCGCCGCTGCACAGCCGCTGAAGCGCGGCCGCCGGCCTTCGCAGTGCGCCCCCCTTGAGAGGGGTGAAGGAAGCGCCGCGCTGGCCGATATCAATCCGGCATTGGTGTGCCGTGTATCTGTCCTGGCGCACCGCCATGACACACGGTAGGCGGCGGCCTGGCTGGGCCGCGCCGGCCGCCCATCAATTCCAGGAGTCATCGTGAACGCTTTCATCTGGGCCGGCATCGCCGTCCTCGTCGTCATTGCCGCCGTGCTGGTACTGCGCCGCCGCACACCAGCCGCCGCACCCGCTCCCGCGGCCGCGATCATGCAACCGCCGGCCACGCCCGCCACGCAAGCCCCCACGGCGGCACAACCGGAGCAAGCCGAGGATACCGTCGCCATCCTGGTGGGTCCGTCGGCCGAAGAACCCGTCCTCAGCATCACCGCGCTGGACGGCAAGCTGCCCAAAGGCGCGCGCAAGGTGGAGGCCGACAGCACCACCCTCAGCCAGCTGAGTCCGGTCCTCCAGGCGGTGCCCAACTTGCTGAGCGCGCGCGAAGTCGCCCGCGGCGGCTATATGAAGGTGATCATCGACGGCCCGCTGGTCAAGRCAGCCGATGGCGAGGGCTATCGCGCGTTTACGATGGGCGCCAAGGGTATCAAGCAACAAGCCAGGCTACTGGACCCGTCACGCCTGTCGAAGATGGTGAATGCGGCGGCCATCCTGAACATCGCCTCGCTGATCGTCGCCCAGAAGCATCTGGCCGACATTGGCAAGAAGCTCGACGAGATCAAGCAGGGCGTGGAACGCATCGAAGCCTTCCTGCGCGACGAGCGCAAGGCCGGCATTCTTGGCGCGCTCGACTACCTGCGCCAGGTCGCCCACGCGCTGTTCCAGGGCGAGCTCTCGCCCGCGGTACGCCAGAAACTCGAGGACTACGAGGGCCAGCTGCTGGCCACCGAGCGGCACCTCAAGGCCGAACTGACGCGCGAAACGCAGGGCATCGCGGAGATCAAGGATCCCGATACGTTCCGCACCAACGGCCTGGTGACGAAGATCCGCGAGCGGCAGACGCTGCTGGACGGACTGTACGAGCAATGGCTGTTGTGCGTGCGCGCACGCGTGGCGGGCTGGCAGTTGCTGTCGGCTTTCCCGGGCGAGCATCACATGAAGCAGGCGCGCCTCAGCAGCCTGCAGGATTCGGTCGACTCCCTCGCCCGGTCCGGCGGCCTGCTGGATGAGGCGAAGCAACTGATGGAAGGCAAGATCGAATCCGTGAAGTCACGGCTGGAGTTCGAGTCCGCGCTGACCGAGAAGCGTGCAAGCCTGCGCAAGTGGATCCAGGGTGAACTGGCCGCCGCCGGCGCCGCCATGCGCGAGCAGGGCCGCGGCCTGGCCGCCGGCGAGGCAATGCTGCTGGAGCAACAGAAGCCGACCGTCCTGGCGCTGAAGCTGAATGCCGGCCGGATCGTGGAAGCACATCATCTGCCAGCGTAACCGCTAAGCGCTCTTTGCCCTTATTGTCCTTGTTGCCGGACTCGCGCCGCCGCCTGGCGGCGCGTCCGCTACCGTCCGATCCACCCCGGCAACTGCGCCAGCAGGTATAGCGCGGCCCCGATCAGCCCGCCCACCACCGTGCCGTTCATGCGGATGTACTGCAGGTCGCGGCCGACGTTCAGCTCGATCTGCCGCGACATCTCGCGCGCATCCCAGCCGCGTACCGTGCTGCTGATATGGCGCGTGATGAAGTCCGCGAAATCCGGCGCCATGCCGCGCGCCGCGTCGCGCAGGTGATCGTTGAGCGAGGCGCGCAACGCGGTGTTGCGCGTCAGCTCCGCGCCGATCCAGTGCCCCGCCTCCATCACCCGCTGGCGCACCACTGAGTCCTCGCGCGCGAGGTCTTGCTTGAGCCAGCGGCACCAGTCCGTCCACAGGCTGCCGATATACGCATTGAGCGCGCTGTCGCCCCTGAGCTGCTGCCGGATCTGCTCCGCCCTGGCATGGAAGGCGGGATCGTCCTTCAGGCGCGCGATCAGCTTCTGCACGGCCGTATCGAACGCCTTGCGCAGCTGGTGGCTGTCGTCGGCCTCCACCTGCCCCAGCACGCGCCCGAGCGCGGCGGCGATCAGGTCGGCGCCGTTGCTGCCGATCCATTCGCTGGGCAGGAGCCGCTCCTTCCTGGGGTGGTCGCTCTTGAGCCACTCCACGATGCGCTCCGAGATAAAGGCCCGCGTGGCCGGCTCGTTCAGCAGGGCGATCAGCTGCGCGAGCGATTCGTCCAGCAGCGCCTGGTGGCGTCCGTTCTCGGTCAGGCTCTCGAGGATGGTGGCGGCCGAGCGGGACAGGTCCACCTTGCCGATCATGGTGTGCGCGGCGTTGCGGATCAGGTCCTGGATGTTCTTCTCGTCCATCACATCGAGGAGCGTGCCGGCCGCCCTGGCCACCACATCGCCGATCTCCCGCGTATTGGCCGGCGACGCCAGCCACTGCGCCACCACCTGCGCGGGGTCGTGCTTGCCGATCAGCGCGACGATGGATGGCACGTCGAGGAACTTGTCCCTGACGAAGGTGGCAAGGCCGTCGGCGATATCGTCCTTCTTGCGGATGATGATATTGGTATGCCCGGCCAGCCCCGGCAGCGGGATGCGATGGAACAGCGCAGCCACCGCGAACCAGTCCGCCAGGCCACCCACCATGGCGGCTTCCGCCGCCGCGCGCACCCAGTCGGTCAGAAAGCCATGCGGCAGCAATACCGTGGCGACGAAGACGGCGAAGGCGAGCAACAGCAGCGCGAGCGCCTTGCGCTTTGCGGAGCGGAGTTCCTTCTCTTGCTGCATGCGTGGTCCGGAATGGTGCGGTCAGGAGGCAGGATACTTCGTCGAAATCCGCTGCACCAGCTTCTCATCCTTCGAATCGATGCCGATATCCCAGGTGGGAAACGCGCACAGGTCTTCGGCGATCTCGGCGATCACTTCGCGCAGCTCCAGGGGCTCGAGCCAATGCGGGGGAATCGCCTCCTCGCCCAGCAACGCACCCAGCAGGTTGCCGGTGATCGCGCCGGTGGAATCCGAGTCGCCGTCATGGTTCACCGCGAGCACCACGCCATGGCGGAAATCCCGCGCGACCAGCGCGCAATAGATCGAGATGGCCAGCGCTTCTTCCGCGACCCAGCCTTCGCCAAGCGCGGCGATGGCGTCGTCATGTGCGGCGCCGGCGGCGGCGAGCGCCTCGGCCTGTTCGATGGCTTGCAGCGTTTCCTCGTGATCGGGATGCGTGGCGAGGCAGGCCTTGGCCGCGTCCAGCGCGGCGGCCAGCGTCGCGCCGCCCGCCAGTTCGCCGATCATCGCGGCGAGCACGCCACCGGTGAGCGACCCGGTCGGGTGGCCGTGGGTCAGGGCGGCCAGCTTGGTGCCGAGCTCGAATGCCTGCTCGGGGGAGCGCAGCTGGGAACGCCGCCAGACAAAGAGGCCCGCGGGCGCCACGCGCATCACGCCGCCGCAGCCCTTGCTGTGGTTGCGCGCGGGCTCGCCGAGGCTGTTCATCGCAGCCAGCGCGGCAAGGCAGGTGTTGCCCGGCGCGCGGCGGCTGTGCAGGGCCTTGTGCTGGAACAGCCAGCCCGGCGCGCCGCCCATGCTGATCGTCGCGGCGGGCTGCATGCCCTGCGTCTGCAGCCAGCGCAGGTAGGCGCGCGCCGTCACCCCGGTATAGCTGCCGACGCCACGCCCGCTGCCGCGCACCCAGGCGCGCAGCAAACCTTCGGCGGTAAACAGCGTCATCTGCGTGTCGTCGGTGATGGTGCCGAAGCCACCGTAGGCGCGGGCGTAGCCGGTGATGCCCTGCGGCCCGAATTCCTCCACGATCTCCTCGCGCGACATGAATTCCACCGGCGCGCCGAGCGCATCGCCGACGGCACCGCCGAGCAGGCAGCCGCGAAAGCGGCTTGGTGCGGAAACGTTGGCCGCAGTGCCGGGCATCACGGGATGCATCCAATCAGGCGAGTTCATGCAGATTCCTTTGTTCAGACTTGCTTTGTTCAGACTTGTTTTGTTCAGTCACGGCTTCCCACGGCAGGCTCAGGTCTTCGCGCCCGAAATGGCCGTACGCCGCAGTTGGATAGTAGATCGGGCGCAGCGGATCCGGCGTCTCGATGATGCCTTGCGGGCGCAGATCGAATTCACTCGCCAGCGCCGCGGCGCAAGCCCGCACAGGCGGCGCGGGCGCTATCGCAACAGGATCAGTTGCGGCACGGCATCGGCACCGCTCCAGACGACGGCATTCTGCCCGTACCGCGCCCCGAGCGCCCTGGCCGCATCCAGTGACAGGCCGGGCACCAGGAAGCTCTCCTCGCCATCCCAGCCGTTGGTCGGATGCTGGCCTATGCCGTCGATGCAGCGCAGGCCCAGTTGCGTCAGTTCGCGCACCAGCGCCTGCTGGCGAACCGCATTGGCGGCGGGATCGTCTTCCTGCTGGCTAAAGGGGTTCCACGCGGTGATGAACGCGCTGCAGTCCACGCCCGCCGCCGCATGCAGCGCGGCCAGCGCAGGATTGGGTTCGCCCACGTTCAGCGTGAGTGGCGTCGCGCCGCGGACGTGATAGTGCGTCTCCCGGTAAGCCTGGATGATCTTCGGATCGATACTTGAATTGCCGGCGCCAGAAAGCAAAAAACCCTCCGTGAAAGGAGGGTCGACGCATTGCCCGCTTGCTTGCTCCTCCAGGAGCCACATCCGCTCTCGCGATCCACCTTGCCCGGGAAGGCAGGTTGGCATGGGCGTCGACCCAAATCAGAATGTGGGACGGATTGAAACATGCGGGCCCCGGGGGTGTCAAGGGCGCCCGGCCGGTTGCGCGAGGTGCGAAGCGCGCGGGCAGCAACGCGAAGCGGACCCGCGAAGAGACGCGCCATGTCTTTCGGGGTGGCGCGCGCAGAGGCAGCCGGACAAACCCCGCGCGTTCGGGAATCCGACCGCGAAAACCGCCGTTTATCCGGCATTCCGAACGCGTTTTGGCACCGGCGTGGTGCGTCCCTGCAATGCGCTCAAGTCCGCCACATCCCTACCGTAATAGCCACGGCAGCCCCCTTGCCCCACCCGGGCCAACCAGAGAAGAATCCATCACATGCTTTCCTCCCTCCGCGCACGCATCGTGGCCCTATCCGTGGCCATCGTCGTGGCGGCGCTAGCCGTCAACGCCGTTCTCAACCATGTCGTGGCCAGCGCGTATAACGCCGATGCCATCGACAACAATCTCGCCGCCGTGCAGACCGGCCACACCGACGCCATTGCGGACTGGGTCGCCAGCCATACGCAGATGATCAGCTCGCTGCAGGACGCCGCGCTGCAGCCCGATCCCATTCCCGCGCTCAGGCAGGTGTCCGACGCGGGCGGCTTCATCAAGGTGTACGTGGGCTTCCCCGACAAGAGCCATCGCTTCTCGGATGCGAGCGGCCTCAAGCCCGACTACGACCCGACCGCGCGGCCCTGGTACAAGCAGGCCGTGGCCGCGGGCAAGCCGATCGTGACGCCGCCCTACGTGGCCGCCAGCAGCGGCAAGCTGGTGGTGACGTTTGCCGCGCCCATCGTGCGCGATGGCAGCGTGAAAGGCGTGGTGGGCGGCGACGTGGCGATGGACAGCGTGATCGCCAACGTCAGGTCCATCCACCCCACGCCGGACAGCTTCGGCATCCTGGTGACGAAGGGCGGGCAGATCGTCGCGCACCGCGATGACAAGCTCACGCTCAAACCCATCGCCGAGCTGGTGCCCGCGCTGGACGCCGACAAGCTCGCCCCGCTGCTGGGCGCTACCACGCCGATGCAAGTGGAGGTGGCCGGCAAGCCCAAGCTGCTGCGCGCGCGCGAGATTGCCGGCACCGACTGGATCGCCGTGATCGCACTCGACAAGGCCGAGGCGACCGCCGGCATGCGTTCCGTGCTGATGGCATCGCTGCTGGCACTGCTGGTGATTGCCTGCGTGGCCGCCGCCATCGTGGCCGGCGTGACCGCAGTTTCGTTTCGCCGGCTTTCGCAGATCCGCGACGCCATGAGCGCCATCGGCTCCGGCGACGGCGACCTCACGCAGCGCCTGCCTGCCGACGGCAGCGATGAAGTCGCGCAGATCGCACGCGCGTTCAACGCCTTCGCCGACAAGCTGGTCGGCGTGATGCGCCAGATCCGCGACGCCAGCGAATCCGTGCGCGCCGCCGCCGACGAGATCGCCGCCGGCAACGTCGACCTGTCCCGCCGCACCGAGGGCGCTGCCGCCAGCCTCCAGCAGACCGCGGCCTCGATGGAGGAGATCACCGCCACCGTGGGGCAGTCCGCCAGCTCCGCGCACCAGGCCGACGAATCCGCCATTGCCGCTTCGCGCGTGGCGGCCAGCGGCGGCACCGCGCTCAGCGACGCGATCCGCACCATGGGCGAGATCGAGCACGCGGCGGTGAAGGTCTCCGACATCATCGGCGTGATCGAAGGCATTGCCTTCCAGACCAATATCCTCGCGCTCAATGCGGCGGTGGAAGCGGCGCGCGCGGGCGAGCAAGGCCGCGGCTTCGCGGTCGTGGCCGGCGAAGTGCGCGCGCTCGCGCAGCGCAGCTCCCAGGCCGCCAAGGAGATCAAGACCCTGATCGAGTCGACCGTGGGC
>NZ_JBFTND010000209.1:0-12383 GCF_056397305.1 Cupriavidus sp. 05N40 | reverse complement strand
GGCGTAATGTGCCTGGCGCGCGGCCTGGTGCCGCGCCCGGGAATAAAAAAGGGTGCCTCTCGCGGCACCCTTTTTCGTTCCGGCGCGCCCCGTGCGGGGCCGTCGCAGCCCAGCGTCAGTAGTCGCTGCGCTTGACGCCCTCCGGCGTGCCCAGCAGCAGCACGTCCGCGCCGCGCAGCGCGAACAGGCCGACCGTCACCACGCCCGGCACCTGGTTGATCGAGGCCTCCAGCGCCTTCGGATCGGTGATCTTCAGGCCGCTGACGTCCAGGATCACGTTGCCGTTGTCGGTCTTGAAGATGCCGCCTTCCTTGGTCATGCGCAGGCGCGGCTGGCCGCCGAACGCCGCCAGCTTGCGCGCTACCGCCGCGCGTGCCATCGGAATCACTTCCACCGGCAGCGGGAATGCGCCCATCACGTCGACCAGCTTGCTGCCATCGGCGATGCACACAAAGCGCTGCGCCACCGAGGCCACGATCTTCTCGCGCGTCAGCGCGCCGCCGCCGCCCTTGATCATGGCGCCGCTGGCGTCGATCTCGTCGGCACCGTCCACGTACACGGGGATTTCATCGACCTCGTTCAGGTCCAGCACCTTGAAGCCATGCTGCTGCAGGCGGCGGGTGGAAGCTTCCGAGCTGGAAACCGCGCCGGCAAAGCGCTCCTTGAACGCCGCCACCGCATCGATAAAGAGGTTGGCCGTGGAGCCCGTGCCAACGCCGAGCACGGCACCAGCCGGCACTTCCTTCTCGACATAGTCCGCCGCGGCTTGCGCCACCAGCGCCTTCAGTTCATCCTGATTCATGACAACAGCCCGTCTGCTTTTGGGGGAAACCGCATAGTGTACCGGATTGCCGTGGCATCGCCGGAGGCGCCACCGGCCGGCGGTACAATGGCTTCGAGACCGGCGGCGGACCGCATGAAAGCATCCCGCGCGCCGGCCACCGCATTGCGCTCTGCGCCGCCCTCCCCTGCCGGGGAAGGCAACGATGTACAGCGACGCCCGCGGCCAGGCACACCGGCCCGGCGTCATCACCAACCTCTACCAGCAACTCACCGACCATGAACCAGCTCGATCAGCTCAAGCAGTTCACCACCGTAGTGGCGGACACCGGCGACTTCCAGTTGATGAAGCAGTACACGCCGCAAGACGCCACCACCAACCCGTCCCTGATCCTCAAGGCCGTGCAGAAGGCCGAGTACCGCCCGCTGCTGGACCGCGCCGTGCGCGACAACGACGGCATCGACGCCGTCATGGACGCCTTGCTGATCGGCTTCGGCTGCGAGATCCTGGCCATCGTGCCCGGCCGTGTGTCCACCGAGGTCGATGCCCGCCTGTCCTTCAACACGGAAGCCACCCTGGCCAAGGCCCGCCACCTGATCTCGCTGTACGAGCAGCGCGGCGTGGCGCGCGAACGCGTGCTGATCAAGATCGCCTCCACCTGGGAGGGCATCCGCGCCGCCGAGGTGCTGCAGCGCGAAGGCATCCGCTGCAATATGACGCTGCTGTTCTCGCTGGCCCAGGCCGTGRCCTGCGCCGAAGCCGGCGCGCAACTCATCTCGCCCTTCGTCGGCCGCATTCTCGACTGGCACAAGAAGCAGGCCGGCGACAACTGGGATGTTGCCGCCAATGCCGGCGACAACGACCCCGGCGTGCGCTCGGTGCGCCAGATCTACGACTACTACAAGAAGTTCGGCCACCCCACCGAAGTGATGGGCGCCAGCTTCCGCAGCACCGAGCAGATCCTCTCGCTGGCCGGTTGCGACCTGCTGACCATCAGCCCGGACCTGCTCGAGAAACTCGCCGCCACCGCAGGCACGGTCGAGCGCAAGCTGTCGGTCGACCAGGCCCAGGCCGCCAATATCGCCCGCATCGAATGCAGCGAAGCGGCCTTCCGCTGGCAGTTGAACGAGGACCAGATGGCCACGGAGAAGCTGTCCGACGGCATCCGCCTGTTCGCAGCGGATGCGGTCAAGCTGGAAGCGCTGATCGCGGGCTAGCCTCCCGCTCACCCAGCTCCCGTTCACACCGGGATGGTCCCTGCGCAATCGGC
Source organism: Cupriavidus sp. 05N40 (assembly GCF_056397305.1). Taxonomy (NCBI): domain Bacteria; kingdom Pseudomonadati; phylum Pseudomonadota; class Betaproteobacteria; order Burkholderiales; family Burkholderiaceae; genus Cupriavidus; species Cupriavidus sp. 05N40. Next base: position 10,332 of record NZ_JBFTND010000209.1, on the reverse strand, counting down.
GGGACCATCCGGTTCAGGATCGGGCCGGCACGGATCCGTCCCACAGCTGCGGCAGCACCACGCCCGCCGGTCCGCGCAGCACGATATCGGCGGTCTGGTCCAGCGCCGAGGGCTCGGGATTGACCACGATGACCTGCGCGCCGTGGTCCTTGGCGATGCCGGGCAGGCCGGCGGCCGGGTACACCAGGCCGGAGGTGCCCACCACCAGGCAGCAATCGCAGGTCTCGGCCGCGTGCTCGGCGCGATAGCGCGCCACGCGCGGCAGGTCCTCGCCGAACCACACCACGCCGGGACGCATCATGGCGCCGCACAGGTTGCAGCGCGGCGGCATGCCGGGAATGGCCGTGGCCGGGTCGCAGCGGCCGCAGCCGTCCAGCCATTTGTTGGCGAACAGGTTGCCGTGCAGTTCGATCACATCGCGGCTGCCGGCGCGCTGGTGCAGGCCGTCGACGTTTTGCGTGACCAGGGTGAGGTTTCTTTGCGCCGCGAGCGCGGYCAGCGCGAAATGCGCGGGGTTCGGATGGGTGGCCGCGACCAGCTCGCGCCGGTGCAGGTACCACTCCCAGACCAGCGCGGGCTGGCGCCGGTAAGCGTCTTCCTGCGCCAGTTCCTCCGGATTGAAACGTGACCAGAGGCCGGTCATGGCATCGCGGAAGGTCGGAACGCCCGACTCGGCCGAGACGCCGGCGCCGGTCAGCACCATGATGCTGCCGGCTCCGGCGATCAGGCCGCGCGCGGCCGCCAGAGAAGGCGCATCGATTTCCGCGGCCATGGGCTCAGCGCGGCAGGCGGCGCTGGCGCACCGCTTCATACAGGCACACGCCGCTGGCCACGGAGACGTTCAGGCTCTCCACGCCGCCGGCCATGGGAATGCCGACCAGTTCGTCGCAAGTCTCGCGCGTGAGGCGACGCATGCCCTCGCCTTCGGCGCCCATGACGAGAGCCATCGGACCCTTGAGGTCGACGTCGTAGACGGTCTTGTCGGCGCCGTCAGCCGTGCCGATCACCCAGATGCCGCGCTCCTGCAATTCGCGCAGGGTGCGCGCCAGGTTGGTGACGGTGATGTAGGGAACGGTCTCGGCCGCACCGCTGGCGACCTTGGCCACGGTGGTGTTGAGGCCCACGCTGCGGTCCTTGGGGGCGATCACGGCATGCGCGCCGGCACCATCGGCCACGCGCAGGCAGGCGCCCAGGTTGTGCGGGTCGGTGACGCCGTCCAGCACCAGCAGCAGCGGCGTGCCTTCGATGCCATCCAGCAGTTCGTCGAGATTGAGTGCCAGCGCCACGTCTTCGGCGCGGGCCACCACGCCCTGGTGGCGATCGGTGCCGGCCATGCCGCGCAGGCGCTCTGCGTCCACCGGATGCAGGCGCACATTGAGGCTTTCGGCAAGCCGGATGAAGTCCTGCATGCGGCGGTCACGCCGCGCGGATTCTACATAGACATCGGTGACGCCCGCGGCGTCCTGGCGCAGGCGCGCGGTGACGGCGTGAAAGCCGATCAGGAGTTTKTGTTTAGCCATGGCGGGATTGTACCCGCCGGGCCTTGCCGCGTGTCCAGAGCGGGGGAACCGGTTGCGGCTCCCCCCGCCACCTCAGCGCTTGCGCGCGGCGCGGCTGCTCTTGCCGGCCGGCTTGCCGCCGCCCTTGGGACCCGACCCGAGATGGGCCGGCTTGGGCTTGGCGGCGCGCTTGGCCGGCTTGCCGCCCTGGCCGATACGCGTCTTGACGGGCGTGATGACGGCCTCGAACACCGGCTGTTCTTCGATCACGCGGTCGAGCGTTTCGTCGAACGATTCTTCCGGCTTGGAGGTGCCGCCCAGCAGCGCCGCCAGCTGGCGGCCCTTCTTGCGCGCCGGCACGGCGTGCGCGGCGGGCACGCGCGGCTGCGCCTCGGTGACCGGCGCACGGGCACGCAGGTTCTTGGCCGACGGTTCCTGCACCAGGCGGAAGTCGATCTTGCGAGCATCCAGGTCCACGCGCGAAACCTGCACGCGCACGCGGTCGGTCAGGCGGTAGCGGATGCCGGTGCGCTCGCCGCGCAGTTCGTTGCGCGCTTCGTCGTACTGGAAGTAGTCGCTGCCCAGCTCGGTAACGTGGACCAGGCCTTCCACATACAGCTCGTCGAGCTGCACGAAGATGCCGAAGGAGGTCACCGAGCTGATGGTGCCGGAGTACTCGCTGCCGAGCTTGTCGCGCATGAAGTAGCACTTGAGCCAGGCTTCCACGTCGCGCGAGGCTTCGTCGGCGCGGCGCTCGTTGGCCGAGCAGTGCAGGCCGAGCTCGTCCCAGATGGCTTCGTTGCGCTTGGCGCGCGCCGCGCTCTGTTCGGCCTTGGCCGCGGCGTCCTTGGCCTGCATGCGGCGGGCCTTGGGCGCGATGGCGGTATTCAGCGCCGTGCCGGGGGCGAACGCCGGCTGGTACTTGGTGTGCGCCAGCACGGCCTTGATGGCGCGGTGGACCAGCAAGTCAGGGTAGCGGCGGATCGGGCTGGTGAAGTGGGCGTAGGCCTCGTACGACAAGCCGAAGTGGCCGATATTGTCCGGGCTGTAGACCGCCTGCTGCATCGAGCGCAGCAGCATGGTCTGCAGCATGGGCGCGTCGGGACGGCTCTTGATCTTGTCCATCACGTCGGCGTAGTCGGCCGCCTGCGGCTTGTCGCCGCCGGCCAGCGACAGCCCCACGGTCCTGAGGAACTCGCGCAGGTTCTTGAGCTTTTCCTCGCTCGGCCCCGCGTGGATGCGATACAGCGTGGGGTGCTTGAAACGCTCGAGAAAATCGGCCGCGCATACGTTGGCGGCCAGCATGCATTCCTCGATCAGGCGGTGCGCGTCGTTGCGGGTGCGCGGCAGGATCTGCTCGATCTTGCCCTGCGCATTGCAGACGATATAGGTCTCGGTGGTGTCGAAGTCGATCGCGCCACGCTCGCGGCGGGACTTGAGCAGGACCTGGAACAGCTCGTACAGGTTCTGCAGGTGCGGCACCAGGTCGGCGCGCTTGTGCGCCTCCGGGCCCTTGGTGTTGGAGAGCACGGCCCAGACCTCGTTATAGGTCAGGCGTGCCGCCGAGTGCATCACGGCCGGGTAGAACTGGTAGGCCTTGAGCTCGCCCTTGGCGGTGATGACCGCATCGCACACCATGCACAGGCGGTCCACCTGCGGGTTGAGCGAGCACAGCCCGTTGGAGAGCTTCTCCGGCAACATCGGGATCACGCGGCGCGGGAAATACACCGACGTGGCGCGGTCCAGCGCATCGGCATCGAGCGGCGTGCCGGGGCGCACGTAGTGCGACACGTCGGCGATCGCCACCACCAGGCGCCAGCCCTTGGCACGCCCGATCTTGACCGGCTCGCAGTAGACCGCGTCGTCGAAGTCGCGTGCGTCTTCGCCATCGATGGTCACCAGCGGCACGTCGCGCAGGTCAATGCGGTGGTCGAGGTCGGATTCGCGCACCGTGTCCGGCAGCGCGGCGGCTTCCTTGGCGCACGCATCGGAGAAGGCATGCGGCACGCCGTACTTGCGCACGGCGATCTCGATCTCCATGCCGGGATCGTCGATGTCGCCCAGCACTTCCACCACGCGGCCCACCGGCTGCACGTAGCGGTCGGGATAGTCGATGATTTCCACGCTGACCACCTGCCCCACGCGCGCCTTGCCCTGCGCCTTGGGCGGAATCAGGATGTCCTGGCTGATGCGCTTGTCTTCCGGCGCCACCACCAGCACCCCGCCTTCACTGAGCAGGCGGCCGATCACGTAGCGGTTGGCGCGTTCGATGATCTCGACGATCTGGCCTTCGGGCCGGCCGCGCCGGTCGTAGCCGATCACGCGCACCTGGGCGCGGTCGTTGTGCATCGCCTTCTGCAGTTCGCGCTCGGGCAGGAAAATATCGTCGTCGCCGTCGTCGCGGATCAGGAAGCCGAAACCATCGCGGTGGCCCTGCACGCGTCCGACCACGAAGTTGGGCTGGTGGGCCAGCTCGTAGCGGCCCTTGCGGTTGAGTTCGATCTGGCCGTCGCGCTCCATGGCGGCGAGGCGTTTCTGGAATCCGTCGTGTTCCTTGCGCGTGACGGCGAGCGCCTTGGCAATGTCGCCAGCCGACAGGGGCGACCCGGACGTCCTCAGGACGCCGAGGATTTCTTCCCGGCTAGGGATCGGATAGTTATTTTGATTCAATTTTATAGATAGTATTTGACAAACGTATTGCGGTCGCTATAATGAGCGCTTCTGTTGTTTCGACGCCCGCCCAGGTGGCGAAATTGGTAGACGCACTAGGTTCAGGTCCTAGCGGTGGCAACACTGTGGAGGTTCGAGTCCTCTCCTGGGCACCAGATCAAACGGGAAACCCGCAGCGCTTTCGAGCCTTGCGGGTTTTTTGTTTTCCGGCGTCTGATCTGACAACTTGCTGCTCCCGATTCGATATTTTCGATTTGCGCGACCGCGCGACCGCGCGACCAATCAATATAAACACAGCGGCGGTTCGCGGCGTATGCCTCGCCGCCCTCAGGCGGCCCTGTCACAGGGCCCGGCGTTCACACGAACCACCAGGGCGCGGCCCGGGCGAAAACCACCGCCAACCGACCGCCAACCGACCGCCTTTCGCGCCGACTGCTGCGCTGCGGGTGAGTGTATCAGTTTCAGTGCCGATACCGGCATTCTTCCGCCACGCGCGCGTCCAAATGTCGTGTTTCCCGAAGATTTCCCGCGATTTTCGCCATGAACCGCACTGTTTATGCCCAAGCGCATCTCCAGCCGTGCATCCGCTATTCGGCCTGGACACCCTCCTTGCCGCGACGCCGTCCGCCTGCCAGATAATCGGCAGCTTGACAGTCGGCGGTATCTGTAACTATCATGGTTTCACATTGCATCACTAACCATGACCACCAGTAGCCGCTTCGCCGTTGCCGTTCATATCCTCACCTTGCTGGCCAGCGCCGACGAGCCCTTGCCGTCGTCCCTGATCGCGGGCAGCGTGGGCACCAACCCGGCGCTGATCCGCCGGCTGGTGGGCCAGCTGGCCGAGGCCGGACTGGTGAGCACCGCGATGGGCAGCACCGGCGGCGCCTCGCTGGCGCGCGCGGCGGCGTCGATCACCTTGCTCGACGTGTTCCGCGCGGTGGAATCGACCGCGCTGATCACGCTGCACCACAGCGCGCCCAACCCGGCGTGCATGGTGGGCCGGGAAATCACGGGTGCGCTGAAGCAGGCCGCCGACCACGCGCAGGCGGCAATGGACAGCGCGCTGGCACAGACCACCATCGCCGGCATGCTGGCGGAGGTGGAGCGTGCCGCCGCGGAGCGCCGCAAGCGCTGATTTTTTTGACCTGATGTGTAACCAAATCAGTTTCACATCAGCCCCATGCTCGCGCCAGCCGCGGGCATGCCCTGCCGCGATCGCCGCACTGGCGATGCAGCCGGGCTAAAGTAACCAGGCTATACAGCCAAGCAAGGAGTTAAAGATGAAAATCGCAATCATCGGCGCCACCGGTCGCGTCGGCACCCGCCTGATCGATGAGGCCCTGCGCCGCGGCCACGCAGTGACCGCCGTCGCACGCCAGGCCGGGAAGCTCCCGGCGCAACCGAACCTCACCGCCCGCAACGCCGACGTGGCGGACACCGGGGCGCTGGCCGCGGCGATCGCCGGCAGCGACGTGGTCATCAGCACGGTGCGCTTCCTGCAGGCAAGCGCCGCGCAGATCGTCGGTGCGGTAAAGGCGGCGGGCGTGCCGCGCCTGCTGGTGGTGGGCGGCGCCGGCAGCCTGTTGGTGGCGCCCGGCGTGCAACTGGTGGATACCCCCCAGTTCCCCGAGGCATACAAGGCGGAAGCCCTGGCCGGACGCGACTTCCTCGCGGCCCTGCGCACCGAGAGCGCGCTCGACTGGACCTTCCTCTCCCCGGCGGCGCTGTTCGAGCCGGGCACCCGCACCGGCAGCTGGCGCACGGGCGAGGAAACGCTGATGTCCGATGCCTCGGGCAAGAGCTGGATCTCGATGGAAGACTACGCCACCGCCATGATCGACGAGGTGGAAAAGCCCGCACACTCTCGCCAGCGCTACACGGTGGCGTACTGACCGGGCCCGCGCCCGGCGTCCTGCCTGCTCAGCCCGCGCTGCCGTCGGTGGCGTGCTTGCCGCGCTTGAGCCAGGCCGCGAGGTTGTGCGGGCGCAGGGTGTCGTACTCTTCGAACGGCTGGTGGATCCAGGGATTRGTCGGCAGGAAGGTCACGTGGTAGTCCGGCTTGACCTTGGAGCAGGCCTTGTACCAGAGCACCGAGGAGCGGACTTCCGTCACGGCGGGATAGCGCTCCTTCAGGTGGCGGCCCACGCGCTCCAGCGTCACGCCGGAATCCACCAGGTCGTCCACCAGCAGGATCTTGCCCGACAGCTCGCCGCGGGTCATGGTGATGTACTGAGCGATATCCAGGTCGCCCTGCTGCGTGCCGGCCGCTTCGCGATAGCTGCTGGTGGCGAGGATGGCCAGGGGCACGTCGAAAATGCGCGACATCTGGTCGCCGACGCGCAAGCCGCCACGCGCCAGGCACAGGATCTTGTCGAACTTCCAGCCCGACTCATGGACGTTCAGTGCGAGGCGTGCGATCAGGCTGTGGTATTCGTCCCACGAGATCCACAGGTTCTCGTCGTCGTTCGATGGCAGGGTCATGATTTTCCAGCTCTTCGGCTTGAGGTCTGTCGACCGATAATGTTTCGGCCCGCTTGCGCGGGCCGATTTGCTATTGTGCTCTCGACGCCTTGCCGGCGTCATGCCACGGGCGCCCTTGCGGGCGCGCCAGGCGTCAGGCCACGTAGGGGTGGCGCAGGAGGATGGTCTCGTCGCGGTCCGGGCCGGTCGAGATCATGTCGATCGGGATGCCGACCACTTCTTCGATGCGCTTGAGGTAGGTGCGCGCCTGTTCCGGCAGTGCATCCCAGGCCTTCACGCCGAAGGTGGACTCGTTCCAGCCCGGGAACTCCTCGTACACCGGCACGCAGCGCGCCACCGCATCCGAGCCGCGCGGCAGGATGTCGACGGTCTTGCCGTCCAGCTCGTAACCCACGCACAGCTTCAGGGTTTCCAGGCCATCCAGCACGTCGAGCTTGGTCATGCACAGGCCCGACACGCCGTTGATCTGCACCGAGCGCTTGAGCGCGGCGGCATCGAGCCAGCCGGTGCGGCGCGGACGGCCGGTGACCGAGCCGAATTCCTTGCCGACGTTGGCCAGGCGCACGCCCACCGGATCCTGGCGGGCGGGGTTGTCGTTGTCGTACAGCTCGCTGGGGAACGGGCCCGAACCCACGCGGGTGCAGTACGCCTTGGTGATGCCCAGGATGTAGTTCAGGCGGCCCGGGCCGACCCCGGCGCCCGCCGCGGCCGCACCGGCCACGCAGTTGCTGGAAGTGACGAACGGATAGGTGCCGTGGTCGACATCGAGCAGCGTGCCTTGCGCGCCTTCGAACATCAGGTTGTCGCCGGCGGCGTTGACCGCGTACAGCTCGGCGGACACGTCGGCCACCATCGGCGCCAGGCGCGGCGCGTAGGCCAGCATTTCGTCCAGGGTCTGCTGGAAGTCCACCGCTTCGGCGCCCAGGTACTGGGTCAGCATGAAGTTGTGCAGGTCCAGGTTTTCGCGCAGGCGCTCGGCGAACAGCTTGGGATCGAACAGGTCCTGCACGCGCAGCGCGCGGCGGGCTACCTTGTCTTCGTAGGCCGGGCCGATGCCGCGGCCGGTGGTGCCGATCTTGCCGGCGCCGCGGCGCGCTTCGCGCGCCTTGTCGATGGCAACGTGGTACGGCAGGATCAGCGTGGTTGCTTCGGAGATGCGCAGGCGGTTCTGCACCTGCAGGCCGGCGCTTTCCAGTTCTTCGATCTCGCGGAACAGCGCCTCGGGCGACAGCACCACGCCATTGCCGATGTAGCAGACCGTGCCTGCGCGCATGATGCCCGACGGGATCAGTCGCAGGATGGTCTTCTTGCCGCCGATGATGAGGGTGTGGCCCGCATTGTGGCCACCCTGGAACCGCACCACGCCCTTTGCATGATCGGTAAGCCAATCGACGATTTTCCCTTTGCCTTCGTCACCCCACTGGGTGCCGATCACGACGACATTGCGTCCCTGGCTTACTGCAGAAGCGGACATGTTGATTTGGTCAGAAGGTTAAAAACGTATTTTACTCTCGTTGCCGGACAACTCCCCGATTTTGGGGAGATCGGCCTGCAACGCGAAGGAAATGAAACGAGCCGGCGCGGCGCTCAGGCGCCCGCGCGGCGCGGCACCACCGTCCAGCCGCCGGCGTCGCGCACGAGCTGGCGGTCGCAATTGAACTCGTCGAGCTGGTGCGTATGGCCCGGCAGCGACTGGATCACGATCTCGCCCTCGGCGCGCAGCGCGGCGATCTTCGCGCGCAGCTCGGGATCCGCATCCCACGGCGCGAAAATGGCGAATGCCCGCACTTCCAGCGGTGACAGCGCGGCAACTTCGCGCAAATCCAGCGAGAAGCCGGTTGCGGGCCGGGCGCGGCCAAAGGCTTCCCCGACCTTGTCGTAACGGCCACCGCGGGCCACGTAGTTGGGCAGGCCGGCCACGTAGGCGGTGAACATCACGCCGCTGTGGTAGTGGTAGCCGCGCAGGTCGGACAGGTCGATATTGACGCTGGCTCCGTTCACCTCGGCGGCCAGCGCGGCCAGTTCATCCAGCGCGCGCCCGATGGCCGGGCTGGCCGGCAGCGTGGCGCGGGCGCGCTCCAGCACCTCCACCCCGCCATACAGCGTTGGCAGGGCCAGCAGCGCATCGCGCTCGGCTTGCGGCATGCCTTCGGTCAGCTCGCGCAGCGCCGAAACATCCTTGGTCTCGAGCGCGGCGAACAGCGCGTCCTCGATCTTGCGGCTCGACGGCAGGCCGTCGAGCAAGGCTTCCAGGATGCCGGCGTGGCACAGGTCGAGCCGGACATCGGTCAGCCCGGCCACCTGGAGCGCGGCCAGCATCAGGGCCTGGATTTCGACGTCGGCTTCGAGGCCGGCATGGCCGTAGATCTCCGCGCCGACCTGGATCGGCTCGCGCGTCGCGCGAAAACCCGCCGGGCGGGCATGCAGCACATTGCCGGCATAGCACAGGCGGGTCACGCCGGAGCGGTTGAGCAAATGGGCGTCGATCCGGGCCACCTGGGGCGTGATATCGGCGCGCAGGCCCATGGTGCGGCCGGACAGCTGATCCACCAGCTTGAGCGTGCGCAGGTCGAGGTCGTGCCCGGTGCCGGTCAGCAGCGACTCCAGGTACTCCAGCATCGGCGGCATGACGAGCTCGTAGCCGTAGGTGCGGAACAGGTCCAGCATGCGGCGGCGCAGTTCCTCGATCTTGCGGGCCTCCGACGGCAGCACGTCGGCAATGTTTTCAGGCAGAAGCCAGTGGTTGGACATGGTAAATCTCTTCACGTCATGCAGTTGCCGGGCGCCCTTGGTGCACCCGTTGAATTTCGTTCGCGCATTCGTTCGCGCATTCGTTTGCGCATGCGATTGCGCATTCGTTCGCGCAGTCTTCCTCGCCAGCGGCAAGCCGGCTGCCAGTCACCCGGCAGCGCCGCCGTGAGACGGCCGCGACGCCCGCCGCGGCGCGCATCGCCGCCCCTCCAGCCGGACAAAACCCCGGCAAGCCGGGGTTTTGTCCTGGCGCCCGGCGGCCGTGGCCGCCCAGCGTGGCCCTGCTAGCGACGTCCTGCCGCCGGCGCCGCGGCCGGCGCCGGGGCGCCTCCCGCCGAGCGCATATAGCGGAAGAAGTCGGAATTGGGCTCCAGCACCAACACGTCGCGCTTGTCGCGGAAGGTATTCCGGTAAGCCTCCATGCTGCGCCAGAACTGCGCGAACTGCGGATCGCGGCCGAATGCATCGGCGTAGATCTGCGAAGCCTGGGCATCGCCCTCGCCCTTGATCTTCTGCGCGTCGCGGTAGGCCTCGGCCAGCACGACTTCGCGCTGGCGGTCGGCGTCGGCGCGGATCTTCTCGCCTTCGGCCGCGCCGGTGGAACGCAGTTCGTTGGCCACGCGCTTGCGCTCGGCCTCCATGCGGCGGTACACCGATTCGCTGATCGCGGGCAGCAGGTCCACGCGCTTGAGGCGCACGTCGATGATCTCGACGCCGACCGACTGGGCGTAGTCGGCCATGGCCGAGCGGATGTTCTGCATGACCTTGTCGCGCTCGCCGGCGACCACGTCGGCCACGGTGCGCTTGCCGAATTCCTCGCGGGCGACCGAATCGATACGCTGGGTCATGCGATCCTGGGCGCCGCGGATATTGCCGTTGAAGGCAACATAGAACTTGCGCGGATCGACGATGCGCCATTTGACGAACC
>NZ_JBFTND010000208.1:0-12509 GCF_056397305.1 Cupriavidus sp. 05N40 | reverse complement strand
CAGGCAGTGTGTTCGCCATCATAGGTCTGACCCCGAAACCACCGCGACCGGGGCGGGTGGGCAGGGCATGGGAACGGCGCTGGTTTCGTGGTGGGCGCGGTGGCTCCCGCGCGGGAGTACCCGCTGACACCCGCGCCCCGGTCCACCGCGCCCACCACGAAACCACGAGGATGCTATGTCGTGGCCGCTTAAGCCGGTAACGGCAGATGGGCGGACAAGCAGTGTGTTCGCCATCATAGGTCTGACCGCGAAACCACTGCCGCCAGCAAGATCGCAGCCGCCCGCGCCGGTAACGGCAGGATGCAAGCAGAACCACGAGCCCCACGACGAAACCAGCAACACGAGAAACTCCAACGTCTCTGCCCCTGCCGGCCAGGCAGCCCGCTTTCTTTGCCTACTTTCTTTTCGGGGAAAAGAAAGTRGGTCGCTCCGGGGGAGCGAAAGCCGTTGACTTTGACTTTGACTGTGAGGTTGACGTTGACGTTGAAGCACAAGCGCCAACCACAAGACACCAGCGCATCAAACAACACCAGCCATCAACAACCCCATCTCAAAAAGTCGGCAACAACTCCGGCGGATGCGCCCGCAGCTGTGCCCTGGCATCCCGGAACTCAGGAAAGATCGATGCCACCGTATCCCAGAACCTTGGACTGTGGTTCATCTCCTTGAGATGCGCCAGCTCATGCGCAGCCACGTAGTCGATCATCGACAGCGGGAAATGCATCAGCCGCCAGTTCAGGCGGATCTTGCCGTCGGCGGTGCAGCTGCCCCAGCGCGTGGCGGCGGAGGTCAGGGCGAAGGCGTTGTGGCGCACGCCGAGCTTGTTGGCGTAGATATCCAGGCGCTGTGCCAGCAGGCGCCTGGCCTGGCCTTGCAGCCAGCCCTGCACGCGATCCTTGATCTGCTGCTCGTCGGCGTTGGCCGGCAGCGCCAGGTGCAGCGTGCGGGTGTCGGCGTCGAACACCAGGACGCCGGCGGGCGATTCGAGCTTCAGCGTGATGGGCTGGCCCAGGAAGGGCAGGCTGGCGCCTTCGCGCCATTGCACGGTAGGCAGCACGCGGCGGGCTTCGCGGTGCTGCCATTCGCCCAGCTTGTTGAAGATCCAGCGCTGCTTTTCGAAGATGGCGGATTCGATGTCGGCCAGGGTTACCCAGCGTGGCGCGGTGATGGACAGGCCGCGGTCGTCCACGGTGAAGCCGATGGTCCGGCGCGAAGAGCGCTTGAGCGTGTAGTGCACGCTGCGTTCGCCGACCTGCAGGCGGCGAGCGTTGGGTTGCGGCAGCGGCCAGGGCTGCGCGACGGGCAAGAGGGGCTGCGCCGGCGCGAATCCCCCTGGCACCGTGCCGGGCGCCTTGTCCTCGCCGGCAAGGGCGTCGGACAACGGCAGCTCCATCTGGGAACCTGGGGCGTCGGGGGATTGGCGCAGCAATTTCATGCGGGCTCGCGGCTCCGGTAGCTCTCGGCGTCGATTCTACGCATATCTTGCTCGATCCACGCTTCAACCTCTTGATTGAGTTGATCGGCGGTCTTGTTGGCCGAGGGGATCGGCGGGCCGACCGAAACCGTGATGGTGCCCGGATATTTCAGGAACGTATTGCGCGGCCAGAGGCGGCCGGAGTTGACCGCGAGCGGCACCACCCAGGCGCCGGTCTCCACCGCGAGCCGTGCGCCACCGCTCTTGTAGCGGGTCTTTTCCAGGCCCGAGGGCGTGCGCGTGCCTTCCGGGAACATGATGATCCAGGCGCCTTCGGCCAACCGTTCGCGGCCCTGGCGCACGGCCGAGGCAAACGCGCGGGTGCCTTCCTTGCGGTTGATATGCACCATCTTGAGCATGCCGAGGGCCCAGCCGAAGAAGGGCACCATCAGCAGTTCGCGCTTGAACACGAAGCACATCGGCTTGGGCATGGTGGCCACGTAGGCCACGGTTTCCCAGGCCGACTGGTGCTTGGACAGCACTACCACCGGCTTGTCGAGCACGCTGTCGAAGTTCTCGTAGCCTTCGAAGCGGTAGCGGATGCCGCAGATCAGCGCCGCCGCGCCGATCACCAGCCGCGGCCAGCCGCGTACGAAGGCGTAGCGGCGGTTGGCGCTCATGAACGGGAAGGCGATGAAGCACGCGCAGGCGTAAGGCGGCGTCAATACCAGCAGGTACAGCGCGAACAGCAGGGAACGAAGAAAGATCATTGGCGCAGTAAGGGGGGTCAGGAGGCGGCCAGGCGCGGAGCGCCGTCACCGGTGAGCAGCCAGCGCGCGAAGGCGCGCAGGTCATCGTGGACCAGCGTGCCCGCCGGCAGGCCGCCCTTCTCGAAGGTCTTGGCGCCCTTGCCGGTCAGCACCAGGTGCGGAGCGCAGGCCATCGCCACGCCGGCTTGGAGGTCGCGCAGCGAATCGCCCACCAGCGGCACGCCCTTGAGCTCGATGCCGAAGCGGTCCGACAGCTCTTCGAGCATGCCGGGCTTGGGCTTGCGGCAGTCGCAGCCGTCCGCCGCGGTATGCGGGCAGAAGAAGACCGCATCGACGCGCCCGCCGAGATTGGCCAGCGCCTTGTGCATCTTCTCGTGCATGGCGTTGAGCGCGCTCATCTCGAACAGGCCGCGGCCGATGCCGGACTGGTTGCTGACGATCACCACGCGATGGCCGGCCTGGTTGAGCGAGGCGATCGCTTCCAGGCTGCCGTCGATGGCGATCCATTCGTCCGGTGTCTTGATGAACTGGTCGCTGTCGAGGTTGACCACCCCGTCGCGGTCCAGGATGACAAGCTTGGGCGGTGTCTGCGGCATGATGGCCTCCGGGTATGGTGCCGCCGCTTACGCGGCGAGCTTGGAGATGTCGGCCACGCGGTTGGCCAGCACGTGCAGCGAGGCCAGCAATGCCAGCCGGTTGGCGCGCAGCTGCGCATCCTCGGCCATCACCATGACGTCGTTGAAGAAGCGGTCCACTGCGTCGCGCAGCTGCGCCAGGTCGCGCAGCGCGGCGGCGAAGTCGCCGCTGGCGAAGGCGGCTTCCACCTGCGGGCGCACGCTTTCCACGGCGCCGTGCAGCGCGCTTTCGGCGGCTTCCTGCAGCAGCGCCGGCTGCACCTGGCCCACGGGATCGGTGTTCTTGCGCAGGATGTTGGTGATGCGCTTGTTGGCCGCGGCCAGGGCTTCGGCCTCGGGCAGGGCGGCGAAGGTGCGCACGGCTTCCAGGCGCGCCAGGATGTCGTCCAGGCGCTGCGGGCGCTGGCTTACCACCGCTTCGACTTCATTGCTGGTGTAGCCCTTGTCCTTCAGGTAGCCGCGCAGGCGGTCGTAGAGGAAGTCGGCGATGGCGTCCTGCGCCGGCTTGACCGCGGCGATGCCGGCGAAGGACTGCTGTGCGATCTGCAGCAGCGCGTCCACCGACAGCGGCAGCGGCGTCTCCACCAGCATGCGCAGGATGCCCAGCGCATGGCGGCGCAGCGCGAACGGGTCCTTCTCGCCGGTGGGCGACAGGCCGATGCCCCAGATGCCGACCAGCGTCTCGAGCTTGTCGGCCAGTGCCACGGCCAGGCTCACCGCGCCCGCGGGCAGCGCATCGCCGGCAAAGCGCGGGCGATAGTGCTCGGAGCAGGCCAGCGCCACTTCTTCAGCCTCGCTGTCGTGGCGCGCGTAGTAGGTGCCCATGGTGCCCTGCAGCTCGGGGAATTCGCCCACCATGTCGGTCAGCAGGTCGGCCTTGGCCAGCTCGGCGCCGCGCATGGCGGCCGCCTTGTCGACGGCGAGGCCCGCCGCGGCCATGGCATCGGCGATATGGCCGGCAATCTGCTGCAGGCGCTGCACGCGGTCGAGCTGCGTGCCGATCTTGTTGTGGTAGACCACGCTGCCCAGTTGCGGCACGCGCGAGGCCAGGGTCTTCTTGCGGTCCTGGTCGAAGAAGAACTTGGCGTCCGCCAGGCGCGGGCGCACCACGCGCTCGTTGCCGGTGATGATGGACTGCGGCGTGTCGGTGGCCAGGTTGGAGACGATCAGGAAGCGATTGCGCAGGTGGCCGGCGGCGTCGGTCAGGGCGAAGTACTTCTGGTTGGTCTGCATGGTCAGGATCAGGCATTCCTGCGGGACTTCGAGGAAGGCCTCCTCGAAGTGGCAGGGATAGACCACGGGCCATTCGACCAGCGAGTTGACCTCGTCGAGCAGGGCGTCGGGCATGATGACCTGGTCGGCGCCGGCCTGCTCCAGCAGCGTGGTGYGGATGCGCTCGCGGCGCCCGGCGTAGCTGGCCAGCACGCGGCCCTTCGATTCCAGCACGGCGGCGTATTCGCCGGCATGGGCGATCTCGATCTCGCCGTCCGACAGGAAGCGGTGGCCCAGCGTGGTCCGGCCTGCCTGCAGCCCCAGCGCGCTCACCGGCACCACTTCGGCGCCGAGCAGGGCGATCAGGCGGTGCGCGGGGCGCACGAAGTTCACGGTGCTGCCGTCCGGGCGCTGGTAGCTCATCACCTTGGGGATGGGCAGGCGGGCGATGGTGTCGTCGAGCGCGGCCTGCAGGCCTGCCACCAGTTCCGCGCCGCGCGCGGTGTAGCGGTAGAACAAGGCGTCCGCCTTGCCGTCGGAGGCGCGCTCCAGGCCCTGCCAGTCGATCGACTCGACGCCCACCGACTTGGCCAGCGCGGCCAGCTTCTTGGCCAGCGGGGCGGTCGGCTCGCCATTGGCGTCGAGCGCCACGGACAGCGGCAGCACCTTCTCGCGCTGCTCGCGGTCGGGCGCGTTGCGGCGCACGCGGGTCACCTGCGCGGCCAGGCGGCGCGGCGTGGCGAACGCGGTGACGGCGGCGCCGTCATCGAGCAGGCCTTGGCCCGAAAGGCCCGCGAACAGGCCCTGCGCGAAGGCGTCGCCCAGTCGCGCCAGCGCCTTGGGCGGCAGCTCTTCGGTGAACAGCTCGATCAGCAGCGTATCGTTCGAATCGGTCAGGAGTTGCGACATGAATCGTTTCCAGCAAGTTGGGGCACGCGCTGCGCGTCAGCAGCGCGGTGCGGTAGTGGGTTCTACGCCGGACAGCAGCCACAGGCCGTTCTGCTGGCGGAATTGCAGCGTGGTCGCCACGCACTCAGTGTCTGCGCCGGCGGCGCTGCTGCCGCGTGCGCCAGGCGCGCCGGGRGCGGGACGCGGCGCGAAGAAGCGCGCATCGAGCCGGCGCAGGCGCTTGTCGTAGCGGATCTCGTCGATGCGGCCGCTGACCCAGAAATCGATCCTGGGCGGCAGCTGCGCMGCCGAGTAGTAGGTCTTGATCTGGCGCCGCACCCGGCCGTTGACGGTTTCGGTCTCGGTCCAGGTCAGCGGGTAGCGGATTGCGCTCTCGTAGGCGCGCAACGGCACGCGGTGCCAGCCCAGGTCCTTGGAGCCCGACAGGTCGCACGAGAACGTGCGCACCAGCTGGGTCCACTGGTCCAGCGAGTTGTTGGGGCCGAACGCACCATGCCAGTGCCGGTCGATGGCCTGTTGCAGCGCCTGCGGATTGGCCTCGCACACATTGGACAGGTCGGCCGGCAGGTACAGCACCTGCGGGCTGGGCACGGGCACGGCGGCCCTGGCGGCGCCATGCGCGGCCAGGGCCAGCACCGCCAGGGCAGCGCCCCGGCGCAAGGCGCCGCGCGCGGCGCGCGTCATGCGGCAGCCTCGCGCTCGCACATCGGGAAGCCGAGCGCCTCGCGCGATTCGTAATAGGCCTGTGCGACCGAGCGCGACAGGTTGCGGATGCGACCGATGTAGGCGGCGCGCTCGGTGACCGAGATCGCGCCGCGCGCGTCCAGCAGGTTGAAGGTATGCGCGGCCTTGAGCAGCTGCTCGTAGGCCGGCAGCGGCAGGCGCTTGGCGGCCTGCGCGGCGGCGTCTTCCGATGCCTCCTGCTGCCCCTCGACGGTACCCATCAGGCGCTTGGCTTCCGCCTCGTGCTCCGAGAAGTGACGGAACAGGATTTCCGCGTTGCTCTGCTCGAAGTTGTAGGTGGACTGCTCCACTTCGTTCTGGTGGTACACGTCGCCGTAGGTCAGGCGGCGCGTCTTGCCGTTCTCTTCCCACTCGGTCCAGACCAGGTCATAGACGTTCTCGACCTTCTGCAGGTACATCGCCAGGCGCTCGATACCGTAGGTGATCTCGCCGGTGATGGGCTTGCAGTCGATGCCGCCGACCTGCTGGAAGTAGGTGAACTGCGTCACTTCCATGCCATTGAGCCAGACTTCCCAGCCCAGGCCCCAGGCGCCGAGCGTGGGGTTTTCCCAGTCGTCCTCGACAAAGCGGATGTCGTTCTGCTTGAGATCCAGGCCCAGCGCTTCCAGCGAGCCCAGGTACAGCTCCAGGATGTTCTCGGGCGCGGGCTTGAGCACCACCTGGTACTGGTAGTAGTGCTGCAGGCGGTTGGGATTCTCGCCGTAGCGCCCGTCCTTGGGGCGGCGCGACGGCTGCACATAGGCCGCGCGCCAGGGCTCGGGGCCGATTGCGCGCAGGAAGGTGTGCACGTGCGACGTGCCGGCGCCGACCTCCAGATCGATGGGTTGCAGGAGTGCGCAGCCCTGCCGGTCCCAGTAGGCCTGCAGGGTGAGGATCATTTGTTGGAAGGTCAGCATAGGCGAAGACGACGAAGACGAGTAAGGGCCCGCATGTGGTGCTCGATCACGCAGGGCCGGCAGGCAAGGGCGGAGGCCCGGCGGCAAAGCCGCCATGGCGACTCACGGGAATCGTGCCAAACCCTGAATTCTATCGGTTTTTTTTGCCCCGCCCGCCATCGGCACGGCCCTTGCATGTCTCGCGGCACCGGCGCAGCGCTGCGAGGCCGCGAGCGGGTGTCGGTGTTTCGCAACGAATCGGGTAAACACCGAAGCCTCCTAAAGGCCTGGCCGATACTTGTCGTTAGCGTTTTTGTATACAGTATTAGGTAGAGCTGTGCATAACAGCCGAACCGTCCGAATCAATCTATACGGGGGACACCGGTCATGTCGCTTCTTTCTCGCAAGCCCTATATCGTCGCCATCGCCGTGATGATCGCCGCCGCGCTGCTGTCTGCGGTGGCTGGCGTAGCGGCCTAGCCGCGCGCGCGCCGCCGCCAGGCGGCGGCCACCAGCACCAGCAGGCAGCAGGCCAGAGCGGGCACGTTGCCCCAGCGCACGAAGGGGGTGAGTCCCTGCGTGCCCTGCACCGTGGCCGCCAGCGTGCCGACCGTGAAGGTGGGCAGGCGTTCGCTCACCGTGCCATCCGGCCTCACCACGGCGGTCATGCCGGTATTGGTCGCGCGCAGCATCGGCCGGCGCGTTTCAAGTGCGCGCATGCGCGAGATCTGCAGATGCTGGTCCAGCGCGACGGTGTCGCCGAACCAGGCCAGGTTGGTGACGTTGGCCAGGATATTGGCCGGCACCGGCTGGCTGCGCAGGGTTTCGGCGATTTCCTCGCCGAACAGATCCTCGTAGCAGATATTGGGTGCCACCATGATGCCGCGCACCGGCAGCGGCGCCTGGTCCAGTCCGCCGCGGCGGAAATCCCCCAGCGGCATCTTCATCATGTTGACGAACCAGTGGAAGCCGAACGGGATGAACTCGCCGAACGGCACCAGGTGGTGCTTGTTGTAGCGGTAGAGCTGCTTGGTCAGCGGGCCCAGGCCGAACACACTGTTGGTGAAGTCGATCGGCGAATCCGCGCCTGCCGCGCCGAACAGCACGGTGGTGCCGCTGGCGGCGCTGAAATCGCGCAGCGCGATGGCAATGTCTACCGGCAGGTCCTGCAGGATCACCGGGAAGGCTGTCTCCGGCGTGACCACCAGGTCGGCCGGAGCCGCCGTGATGAGGTCGCGGTATAGCTCGATCGAGCGCTGCACGCCGACCGCTTCGAACTTGATGTCCTGCGCCACATTGCCTTGCAGCAGCCGCACCGAGACGGGCTTGCCGGCGGGCGTGGTCCAGGCCACCGGCGCCAGCGCCGCGCCAGCCAGGGGCAGGGCAAATGCGATCGCCAGGGCGATCAGGCCGTTGCGCCGGCTTCCGCGGCCCGCCCCGCGGCCGAAGCCGCGCACCGCCGCCACCAGCAGGGCGGCCACGGCCGCGGCCAGCGCACCGATGCCGTACACGCCCACCAGCGGCGCAAAGCCGGCCAGCGGGCCATCGCTGTGGGCGTAGCCGCTCGACAGCCACGGGAAGCCGGTAAAGATCACGCCGCGCAGCCATTCCGACAAGCCCCACGCCGCGCCGAAAGCCAGCGCGAGCCCCGGCGTGGACGACGAGCGCCGGCGTGCGCCCAGCCAGTGCCAGGCAGYGGCAGCCAGTGCCGGGTAGAGCGATAGAAAGGCGGCGAACAGCAGGACGGCCAGGATCGCCATCCAGGCCGGCATCTCGCCATAGACGTGCATGCTGATATAGAGCCACCACACGCCGGACAGGAACCAGCCCAGGCCGAAGGCGTAGGCGGTGGCGGCGGCGCTGCGCGCGCGCGGCGCGTCGGCGACCAGCGCTACCAGCCCGGCCAGCGACAGCAATTGAAGCCACCACCAGGTGTGCGGCGCGTAGGCCTGGGTATGGGCCACGCCGAGCATGGCGGCAAGCAGCAGGCGCGGCAGGCTGGCGCCGCGCGCGTCGTCGCGGCCGGCGCTTGCCGCGCCGGCATCGGTTGCGAACAGGCGCCTCATGCGCCGTCCACTTCAGGCGGGGCGAGGGCCGCTTCGCGGCGTACCAGCAGCAGGTGCGCCTGGCGGGCGTCGGCGCGCAGCACCTCGAAGCGGATCGGCGGCAACACCACCACCTCGCCGCGATGCGGCACATGGCCGAGGTGATTGCTCAGCAGGCCGCCCACGGTGTCCACGTCCTGGTCGGAGAAATGGGTGCCGAAGGTCTCGTTGAACTGCTCGATCTCGGTCAGGCCGTGCACGCGCCAGCCGCCGTCGGGCAGCTGCACGATGTTGTCGTGGTCCTCGTCGAGGTCGAATTCGTCCTCGATGTCGCCCACGATCTGCTCCAGCACGTCCTCGATGGTGACCAGGCCGGCGACACCGCCGTATTCGTCCACCACCATGGCGATGTGGTTGCGGTTGATGCGGAACTCGCGCAGCAGGATATTGAGGCGCTTCGATTCGGGAATGAAGACCGCCGGGCGCAGGGTCTCGCGCAGGTCGAATTCGTCGTCCGTGTAATAGCGCAGCAGATCCTTGGCCAGCAGGATGCCGATGACGTTGTCGCGGCTGCCTTCGTAGACGGGGAAGCGCGAGTGCGCTGTCTGCCGCATGAAGGGGATGAAGCTCTCCGGCGCATCGGCGATATTGACCATGTCCATCTGGCCGCGCGGCACCATGATGTCGCGCGCGGTCAGCTCGGAGACCTGGAATACGCCCTCGATCATGGAGAGCGAGTCGGCGTCGATCAGGTTGCGGGCGTGTGCGTCCTGCAGCACCGCCAGCAGTTCAACACGGGAATCGGGCTCGGGCGAAATGAAATCCGAAAGCCGTTCGAGCAGGGATCGGGGTCGGTCGGCTGGCTTCGAACTGGGATAAGGGTCGTTCATGGCGCGGCTAGCGCGTGGTGGAGATCGCTCAAAGGATACACCAAAAGAGTTTGCGTTCCGTGACAGCGCAAGGCCGCGCGACGCAGGCATCGCACCGCGCGGCCATGGGCGGGAGGGGCTCAGGCGCCCTTGCCGTGTGCCAGGTAGGGGTCGGCGAAACCGAGCGCCTGAAGCGTCTCGGTCTCGATCGCTTCCATCTCCTCGGCCTCGGCGTCGTCCTCGTGCTCGTAGCCCTGGGCGTGCAGCACGCCATGGACGATGAGATGGGCATAGTGCGCTTCGAGCGACTTCTTCTGCTCGCGTGCTTCCTGCTCCACCACCGGGCAGCACAGCACGATATCGCCGCTGACCGGGTCGGACTCGTGCTCGGCGTAGGCGAAGGTCAGCACATTGGTGGCGTAGTCCTTGCCGCGGTAGCTGCGGTTCAGGCCGCGGCCTTCTTCTTCGCCGACGAAGCGGATGGTCAGGGCGGCGTCGGCATAGAGCGCCGATTTCACCCAGGTCTGCACCTTGCGCTGCGTGGGCAGGCCGCGGCGGCCCTTGATGCCGTCGCCGTACTGCAGCGCCAGTTCCAGCCCGGGCGGCGTGGCGGGCGTGCCGGTGGTGGTGACCACGGGCGTGGCGGTGACAGCCACCGACAGCGCGTCATGGTTGTCCGGGCGCACCAGCAGGCCGGCCTGCTGGCGGTCGTCGGTGTGTTCGGCGAGCAGCGCGAGCACGCCGTCGGCGGCCTGCGAGAGGTCCACGGTGATGCTGCGGCCGTCGGGCAGCTGCACGCGCACGGCGTGGGCCTGCGCCTTGCGCGCGCGCCCGTCGGCGTCGAACAGGATCAGGCTGGCGGGGGCGCTCTTGGCGCTGGTGTTGGTGTTGGCGGTCATTCGGTCAGGCATCCCTGTGCTGGGCATGGTATTCGTCATAGGCATCCACGATGCGCGCCACCAGCGGATGGCGCACCACGTCGATGCTGGTAAAGCGGGTCATGGCGACGCCGCGCACGTCGCGCAGCACATGCTGCGCCTCCACCAGGCCGCTCTTCTGGCCGCGCGGCAGGTCGATCTGCGTGGTGTCGCCGGTGATCACGGCCTTGGCGCCGAAGCCGATCCGCGTCAGGAACATCTTCATCTGCTCCGGCGTGGTGTTCTGGGCTTCGTCCAGGATGATGAAGGCGTGGTTGAGCGTGCGCCCGCGCATATAGGCCAGCGGCGCGATCTCGATCATCTGCCGCTCGAACATCTTCTGCGTGCGGTCGTAGCCGAGCAGGTCGTACAGCGCGTCGTAGAGGGGGCGCAGATAGGGGTCGACCTTCTGCGCCAGGTCGCCCGGCAGGAAGCCCAGCCGCTCGCCGGCCTCCACCGCGGGGCGGGTCAGCACGATGCGCTTGACCGCGTCGCGCTCGAGCGCGTCCACGGCGCAGGCCACCGCCAGGTAGGTCTTGCCGGTGCCGGCCGGGCCGATGCCCAGGGTCAGGTCGTGGCCGAGGATATTGCGCAGGTAGTCGCGCTGCATCGGCGTGCGGCCCTGCAGCCCGGTGCGGCGCGTGTGCAGCACCGGCGAGTTGTCCTCGCCGGGATCGGCTTCGGCGGCGTCGCCGCCGTCCGGCACGTAGGCGCCGTGCGCGGCCGACTGGCGCGCCTCCACCAGGCCGAGCTGCACGTCGTCGATCGACAGCGTGCTGCGGGCCTGGTTATAGAAGCGCTCGAGCGCCGCCGCGGCTTCGCGCGCGTAAGTGCCACGCACCGTCATGCGGTGGCCGCGGCGCTGGATGGTGACGTCCATTGCCTGCTCGATCTGGCGCAGGTTTTCGTCCAGCGGCCCGCACAGGTTCTGCAGGCGGGTGTTGTCGTCCTTGGGGGCGACGAATTCTGCTGATGGGATCTTCATCTGGGAGCGGGGCTTCCGATCGGGGTTTCTTGTTGTCGTTCCGGTCTGCGCCGGCCGGTCTCGGCCTACTGGCGCACCACGATCTCGCCGCGCAGCGAATGCGGGAAGGCCTCGGTGATCGCCACCTCCACCATCTCGCCCACCAGGCGGTCGCGGCTGGCCTGCGGCACGCCGGGCAGCGCGAAGTTCACCACGCGGTTGTTCTCGGTGCGGCCGTGCAGCTCGGTGGGGTCCTTGCGCGCCGGGCCTTCGACCAGGATGCGCTGCACCGAGCCGACCATGCCGCGGCTGATGCGCTGCACGTTTTCTTCGATGGTGGCCTGCAGGTGCTGCAGGCGCCTGAGCTTGACCTCGTGCGGCGTGTCGTCCGACAGGTTGGCCGCCGGCGTGCCGGGGCGCGGGCTGAAGATGAAGGAGAACGAGGTGTCGTAGCCGATCTCCTCGATCATCGCCATCAGCTTGTCGAAGTCCGCGTCGGTCTCGCCGGGGAAGCCGACGATGAAGTCCGACGACAGCGACATGTCGGGGCGGATCGCGCGCAACTTGCGGATGATGCTCTTGTATTCCAGCACGCTGTAGCCGCGCTTCATCGCCATCAGGATGCGGTCCGACGCATGCTGCACCGGCAGGTGCAGGTGATTGACCAGCTTCGGGCAGCGCTCGTACATCTCGATCAGGCGCGAAGTGAATTCCTTCGGGTGGCTGGTGGTGTAGCGGATGCGCTCGATGCCGGGGATCTCGGCCACGTACTCGATCAGCAGCGCGAAGTCGGCGATCTCGCTGGTGCCGCCCATGGCGCCGCGGTAGGCGTTGACGTTCTGGCCCAGCAGCGTGACCTCGCGCACGCCTTGTTCGGCCAGGCCGGCGATCTCCGCCAGCACGTCTTCGAACGGGCGCGAGACTTCCTCGCCTCGGGTGTARGGCACCACGCAGTAGCTGCAGTACTTGGAGCAGCCTTCCATGATCGAGACGAAGGCGCTCGGGCCGTCGACGCGCGCCGGCGGCAGGTAGTCGAATTTCTCGATCTCGGGGAAGGAGATGTCCACCTGCGAGCGGCCGGTCTGGCGGCGGCGGCTGATCATGTCGGGCAGGCGGTGCAGCGTTTGCGGGCCGAACACCACGTCCACGTAGTAG
>NZ_JBFTND010000207.1:0-17586 GCF_056397305.1 Cupriavidus sp. 05N40 | reverse complement strand
ATCGATCGCATTGTATGACCGCACGCATTTCTTTATCAACGGAGAAGCCTACGAACCGCCGCCAGAACTCGCAAGATGGCTGCGGCAACTGGGAGATCGGCGCCAATTAAGTGCCGCGGAAGTAGCCGCGTGCGCCGATTTGCCCGACCTGATGGAGACCTTCCATCATTGGGCACTCGAAGGATGGCTGCAACTTGCGCCATCTACCCTGTAATAATCCGTAACAACCAAAAACAGGAAAAGACAGCGCTACACAAGCCGGGAAAACGCGGATATAATCGTCGGCTGGCTAGTACTGTGTACCACTGCATTTGTCGGCACCCGGGAGAGCCTCTATTTTGCAGTTCAAGAGCGATAATTACCGGTAATTATTCATCGCCTGTTTTTCTGTTATTAAAGTTAAAGGACGAACAATGAAGAAGTCTCTCCTGATCGCATCGCTGCTCGCCGCCGTTGCTCTCGCCGCTTGCGGCAAGAAAGAAGAAGCCGCTGCACCGGCACCGGAAGCTTCGGCTCCTGCCGCTGCTGCCCCGGCACCGGAAGCTTCGGCTCCCGCTGCTGCTCCGGCTGCTGACGCATCGGCTCCGGCCGCTGACGCTTCGGCCCCGGCTGCTGACGCATCGGCTCCGGCTGCCAAGCAGTAATCGGTCTCGACCGATAAAAAAGCCGACCTTCGGGTCGGCTTTTTTTCGTCCATGTTTTCCGCGACATTTCCGCGACACCTGACGAAGATGTCACATCGTCACTGTCAGGCCCTGACCGGCTGCCAGCCCAGGCCCTCGTGCTGGTCCGCCACCAGGATCTCGCCCGCCGACGCGGCGAGCACCGCCGCCAGCGCTCCGGTGGCCAGTTCGCGCGTGTTGTTCTGCTGGCTCAGGTGAGCGGCAACCACGCGCTGCAGCCCCGCGTGCGCCACGCGCGCCAGGATATCGGCCGCGACCTCGTTGGCAAGGTGGCCGAAATCGCCACCGATACGCCGCTTGAGCGAGGCCGGATACGCCGAATTGCGCAACATCTCGCGGTCGTGGTTGCACTCGAGCACCAATGAATGCATGCCCGCCAGACGCGCGGTGATGTAAGGCGTCTCCATGCCGGCGTCGGTCAGCACGCCGAGTCTTGCATCGCCGTCGCTCAGCACGAACTGCAGCGGCTCGCGTGCGTCGTGCGGCACCGTGTACGGCAGGATGTGCAGGCCGCCGATGACCAGCGGGTGGTCGGCGCAGCAGACGCGCACATCGGCCGTTTCCGCACCCCGCAGGTGCGAGGTCGCAAGCCATGTGCCGTGGCTGGTGTAGACCGCCAGGTCGTGGCGCGATGCAAAGGAATAGGCCGAGCCGACATGATCGCCATGCTCGTGCGTGACGAGTACCGCATCGAGCTGGTCCGGCGTGACGCCGAGCCGCTCCAGGCGCCGCGCCGTCTCGCGAATGCCAAAGCCGCAATCGAGCAGCACCCGCGTGGTGGTGGTGCCCTCTTGCGATTCGATCAACAGGGAATTGCCCTCGCTGCCGCTGCCGAGAAAGGCGAAGCGCATCATGCGCCAGCCTCGCACGGCAGTTTGCGGGAGCTTCCCGCGGCARGACGCCGCGGGCGTACTTGCGCAGCGCTCACCGCGATCAGCGCAGTTGCTCGTCGAGCAGGGAGAGGATGCGCTTGCCGACTTCGGTGCCTTCCGGCTGGCCGGCGTCGTTCTGCACCGTCACGGTCGTGCCGGTGCCGTCGCCCTTGAGCGCAACGCGGTACTTCTTCGCCCGCTTGCTATCTTCCGTGCCGGTCTTGGTGAACAGCTTGGAGAAGAAGCCGCGGTTATCGACCGTGTCGCGCGGGTCGACATAGCGCACGAAGTACAGGCCCTGGGCGCGGTCGCGGTCTTCCACCGTGAAGTTGACGCGGTCCAGCGCCAGGCCGACGGAGCGCCATGCGCGGTCGAACGGCTCGGCCAGTTGCAGCGCCTGGGTGCCATTGACCTGCGTCAGGTTGCTGCCCGCCGCGGGTGCCTTGGCCGCCGCCGCAGGAGCAGCCGCCGCGCCAGAGGCCCCGGCCGCTGCCGGCGTGCCGCCGTTCTTCGCCATGCGGTCGGCCTGCTCCTTCTGCACGCCGAGTCGCTGCGCGAAGCGCGAGAGGAATTCCGCTTCCAGCTCGGGATCGGAGGGACGCGCGGTCCAGACCGTCTGCGACTTGTCGATGCCGGTCAGCTGTTCCTGCGCGCCGCGGTGGCTGATGAAGATCTCCATATTGCCGTTCTGCGAGCGCTCCAGGCGCGTGCGGAACTTGTCACGCTCGGAGGTCGAGTACAGGCCGTCGAAAACCTTGCCGATGGTGTTGCGGATGAAATCCTGCGGGATCTTGGCACGGTTCTCGGCCCAGTCCGTTTCCATGATGCCGGTCTCGGGCGAATCCTGGACCAGCAGGAAACCGCTTTCCTGCCAGAACTCGCGCAGCGACTGCCACAACTGGTCAGAGCGCATGCCGTTGCTGATCACCAGCCAGCGCTGGTTGCCGTCGCGCTCCATGCGCACGCCTTGCGTGGCGGGCAGCACGTTCTCGGTGCCAACCTGCTGCTGAGCTACCTTGTTCGTCTGGTTGTAGGTCGACAGCGTCGACGTGCCGTTCTGGTCGGGCACCGAGTAGCGGCGGTCACCTTCGATCTTGGTCAGGTCCGGCGGGACGTCCAGCGTGCCGGTGCGCTTGGCGTTGGACTTGTAGTCGATCTTGTCGGGTGCCATCGCATCGTTGATGCTGCTGCAGCCGGACATCGCGCTTGCCACCAGCACGGGCAAGACCAGGGCGGCACGGCGAACCTGCATTGCACCGTGGCGGTTAAGCTTGAGTTTCATTGACACGCAATCCTAGTTGATGGGACGACGGCAGGGTGCTGCGGGATCAGCCGAGAAGGCCGGCATCCGACAGCGCCTTGCGCACCACGTCGTGGTATTCCGGTGACAGCGGGGTGAGCGGAAGGCGGATACCGCCCTGCATCTTGCCCATTTGCTGGAGTGCCCACTTGACGGGAATCGGGTTGGCCTCGACGAACATCGCCTTGTTGAGCGCAACCAGTTCCATGTGGATGCGACGCGCGGTGATAGCGTCGCCCTTCAAGGCCGCCACGCAGAGCTCATGCATCTTGCGCGGCGCCACGTTGGCCGTGACCGAGATATTGCCATGGCCGCCGAGCAGCATCAGCGCAATCGCGGTGGGATCGTCGCCGCTGTAGATGGCGAAGCCTTCCGGCGCATCCTTGATCAGCTGGGCGGCACGGTCGATATTGCCCGTGGCTTCCTTCACGCCGTCGATGCCCGGCACCTGCGCCAGGCGCAGGATGGTCTCGGGCTGCATGTCGGCCACGGTGCGGCCGGGCACGTTGTACAGCAGCACGGGCAGGTCCACGCTTTCCGCGATGGTGCGGAAATGCCGGTACATGCCTTCCTGGGTCGGCTTGTTGTAGTAAGGCACGACCTGCAGCGAAGCATCGGCGCCGACCTTCTTGGCGAAGGCGGTCAGCTCGATTGCTTCCTTGGTCGAGTTGCCGCCGGTGCCGGCGATGATCGGGATGCGCTTGTCGGCCTGCTCCACGGCCACGCGGACCAGCTCGCAGTGCTCGTCCACCGTCACGGTGGGCGACTCGCCGGTGGTGCCGACGATCACGATGCCGTCGGTGCCTTCGGCAACGTGCCAGTCGACCAGGGCGCGCAGCGCGGGGAAATCCAGGCTGCCATCTTCCTGCATCGGCGTCACGATTGCGACGATGCTGCCGTTAATCTGTGTCATAACGTATGAGAATTCGGGAAACGAATACCGCGATTGTACCGGATAGCCCGGGCCTTCCGACCGCACCTTCGACCGGGGAAAACCCAAGCCGGTTCAACGCGTGAAGCCCGGGTCTCGCCGACCGGCCCGGCAAACGACCCGGGCCGCACTTCAGGCCGGCAAAGGATAACGCGGCGGCGCACGGCCGGCGGCGCCGCCAGCCTCGTCCGCCACCTCGCGAATTGCGCAGAGGCGCTGCACAAAGGCAGTTTTAGGCGCTTCGAGCATACCATCTTCGTAGCCGACCACGCGCAGGCTGCCGCGCACGACCTCCAGCAGCTCGCCCGGCTTCAGCAGGAAGTCCGGATTGGATGGCTTGCCGACGGTCTCGTTGCCGGCAGCGAACGTCTCGTAGATCAGCACGCCGCCAGGCGCCAGCGCGGCTAGCAGGTGCGGCCACAAGGGCCGGTGCAGATAGTTGGTCACCACGATGGCGTCGAACGGCGCCAGCCCTGCCAGTGGCCACGCGCCCTGCTCGAGGTCGGCCACCAGCTTCTCGACGCTTGCAGGCAGCGCAGCCAGCGCAGCGCCATCGCGGTCGACGCCAAGCACGGCATGGCCGCGGCCCGCGAACCACGCTGCATGACGGCCGCTGCCGCAGGCCAGGTCGAGCACGCGCGCTTGGGGGCGCACCAGGTGCGCCCAGCGCACCACCCATGACGAGGGCGGGGCCGGTGCATGCAGCGGCGGCATGCCGCCCGTCGTGCTCATCGGTACCCCAGGCCCATGTTGGCGCGCACGTCGGCCATGGTCTCGCGTGCCACCTGGCCGGCCCTGTCGCAGCCATGCGCGACGATGGCGCGCAGCAGCGCGGGGTCGTCCATGTATTTCTGCGCGCGTTCGAGCATCGGCTGCTGCTCGCGCAGGATGCCTTCGATCACGGGCTGCTTGCACTCGATGCAGCCGATGCCCGCGCTGCGGCAGCCCGCCTGCGCCCATTCGCGCGTGGGCGAGTCCGAGTAGACCTGGTGCAGCTGCCACACCGGGCAGCGCGCCGGCTCTCCCGCATCGGTGCGGCGCACGCGTGCCGGATCGGTCGGCATCGTGCGCACCTTCTTCTCCACCGATGCCTTGTCCTCGCGCATGCGGATGGTGTTGCCGTAGGACTTCGACATCTTCTGGCCGTCCAGCCCCGGCATGCGCGAGGCCGCGGTCAGCAGCGCCTGCGGCTCGACCAGGATGGTCTTGCGCGAGCCGCCCAGGTAGCCCAGCAGCATCTCGCGGTCCTCGGTCGAAAGGCTTTGCGACTGCGCCACCAGCGCCGCGCCCTCTTCCAGCGCTTCGGTCTTGCCCTGCTCCTGGTAGGCGCGGCGTAGCTCGAGATAGGCCTTGGTGCGCTTGCCGCCCAGCTTCCTGGCGGCCTCCTGCGCGCGCTCCTCGAAGCCCGGCTGCCGGCCGTACAGGTAGTTGAAGCGGCGTGCGATCTCGCGGGTGATCTCCACGTGCGGCACCTGGTCTTCACCCACCGGCACGCGGCCGGCGCGGTAGATCAGGATGTCGGCCGCCTGCAGCAGCGGGTAGCCGAGGAAGCCATAGGTGGAGAGATCCTTGTCCTTGAGCTTCTCGATCTGGTCCTTGTAGGTCGGCACCCGCTCCAGCCAGCCCAGCGGCGTGCCCATCGCCAGCAGCAGGAACAGCTCGGCGTGCTCGGGCACGCGGCTCTGGATGAACAGCGTGGCGCGCTCGGGATCGACGCCGGCCGCGAGCCAGTCGATCAGCATCTCCCACACCGACTCGCCGATCACCTCGGGCGATTCGTAGTGGGTAGTCAAGGCATGCCAGTCCGCCACGAAGAAAAAGCATGGATACTCGGCCTGCAGTTGGACCCAGTTTTTCAGGACGCCGTGATAATGGCCCAGGTGCAGCGCGCCGGTGGGCCGCATGCCGGAGAGAACGCGGTCGGGAAACATGTCGGTATTTGTGTGGGAATTCGGTACTTGGTACAGCGTGTTCGATGCAGCGTGTCCGGGCGTGGCTCGCAAGCGTGCCCGGATGAGGCGAAGCGCTCCGCCCCAGGCCTTATTGCACCAGTGCCAGGATGGGCTGCAGCATCAGCTGCACCAGCCCGCTGAGGGCGCCCATCACCGGCTGCATCCAGACCCTGGTGATCACGCCTGCGGCCACCAGGGCCAGCACCACGAAAATGCCATAGGGCTCGATGCGCGAGATGGCGCGCGCCAGTTGCTGCGGCAGCAGCGCAGTCAGCACGCGGCCGCCGTCGAGCGGGGGAACGGGGAACAGGTTGAAGGCTGCCATCACCAGGTTGACCAGCACGCCGGCGCGCGCCATCTGGCTGAAAAAGGGCTCCTGCACCTGCGTTAGCACCAGGCCGATCGCCATCAGCGCCCACAGGAAGGCCTGCAGCACATTGCTGCCCGGGCCGGCCAGCGCCACCCACATGCCATGCCAGCGCGGATTGCGCAGATGGTCGAAGGCAACCGGTACCGGCTTGGCGTAGCCAAACACAAACTGGCCGCTGGTCATGAAATAGAGCAACAGCGGCACCGCGATGGTGCCGATGGGATCGATGTGGCGCGCCGGGTTGATGCTGACGCGGCCCATCATATAGGCGGTGTTGTCGCCGAACAGCTTGGCCACGTAGCCGTGGGCGGCTTCGTGCAGCGTGATCGCGAACAGCACCGGCAGGGCGTAGACCGCAAGGGTCTGAATCAGGGAAGAATCCATGGGGCGCTATTGTACCGGGGTCCCGGCGTGCAGGCGACGCGCGGCGGCTGCGCCACGCGGAAAGTGAAGGCGGCGCTTTAGAGGCCGAAGCGCCCGATGTCGCCGCGACCCTGYCGGATCAGCTCGGGCTCGCCGCTCGTCAGGTCGATCACGGTGGTCGGCTGCGCCGGCGCGGCGCCGCCGCAGATGACCAGCTCGAGTTGCTTCTCCAGGCGGGCGCGGATCACCTCGGGCTCGTTGAGCGGCACCTCGTCGCCAGGCAGCTGCAGGGTGGCCGAGATCAGCGGCTCGCCCGCTTCGGCCAGCAGCGCCAGCGGGATCGGGTGGTCGGGCACGCGCACGCCGATGGTCTTGCGCGCCGGGTGCGAGAGCCGGCGCGGCACTTCCTTGCTGGCCTCGAGGATGAACACATAGGGCCCGGGCGTGGCGCCCTTGAGCCACCGGTACTGCCGGTTGTCGACGCGCGCGAAGTTGCCCAGCTCGGACAGGTCGCTGCACATCAGCGTCAGGTGGTGCTTGTCATCGATGCCGCGCAGGCGGCGCAGGCGCTCGACCGCGGCCTTGTCGTCGAGCCGGCACGCAAGTGCGTAGCTGGAGTCGGTCGGCAAGGCGATCAGCCCGCCCTTGCCGATGATCTGTGCGGCCTGCTTGATCAACCGCGACTGCGGGTTGAGCGGGTGGATATCGAAGTATTGGGACATGTGCGGGCTGAAAGCGAGTGGCCGCAGGCCCGGCGCAAAGGCCGCGTGCACGCCGGGCGGGAGCTGCGAGGAAGGGGAGCGGACGGTGCGCATGACGGGGGCGGGCCAGGGAGGCGCCGGGCGGCCGGAGGCCGCACCGGCTTACCAGTCATGCCAGACCGGTGTGACCGACGACGGCAGCGGGGGCAGCGAGCCCAGCCCGATGCGCCCTTCGCCGGGCCCGTGGAAGTCCGAGCCGCGCGAGGCCATCAGGCCATAGTGGTGCGCGACATCGACATACTGGCGGTACTGGTCCGGCGTATGGCTGCCGGTCACCACCTCGACCGCCGCGCCACCGAGCTGCACGAACTCGTCGAACAGCGCGTCATGCTGGAGCTGCGTGTAGTTGTAGCGGCCCGGATGCGCCATCACCGGAATGCCGCCGGCGGCCTGGATCCAGCCGACCGCGTCGCCCAGCCGGGCCCAGCGATGCCCGACATAGCCCGGGCGGCCTTCGCCGAGGTATTCGCTGAACACATCGCTGACGGACTTGCAGAGTCCCTGCTCCACCATCCAGCGCGCGAAGTGCGTGCGGGAGATCAGGTCCGGGTTGCCCACGTGGCGCAACGCCCCTTTGTAGGCGCCTTCGATGCCGACCGCTTCCAGTGCCTCGCCGATATCCTGCGCCCGCGAGGCGCGCCCGGAGCGCGTGGCCTCCAGGCCCTGGACCAGCGCCGGACATGCCGGATCGATCTGCAGGCCGACGATATGCACGGTCTGGCCGGCCCACGTCACGGAGATCTCCACGCCGGGCACATAGCGCATGCCGAGTGCCTCGGCGGCGGCGCGCGCCTCGGTCTGGCCCGCCACCTCGTCGTGGTCCGTCAGCGCCCAGAAAGCCACGCCGCCCGCATGGGCGCGCCCGGCCACTTCGCGTGGCGACAACATGCCGTCGGACACGGTTGAGTGGCAATGAAGATCGGCGTTGATGGCGTGAGGGTTTTGCATGCCGCTATTCTACTCCCGCGGCGGCCCGGCGCGCGTTGGACGACGCACACAGTGCATGCCGCCCGGCAGCGCCGATAGCCCTGCCACCAACGCTGGCGTCGGGCTTGTCCGGCGCGCCGCGCGGTATAGTTGGGGCCTTGCAATCCTCCTCCCCGCCGGCGCAGCGCGCGCCGTGCGCCAAGCCATGCCGACCGACGCTTCCGCCACGCCCGCCAGCCCCCCCGCCGCCGCCTTCACTGTCGGGCCCGATGTGATCCGTACCGATGTCCTGATCGTCGGCGCGGGCCCGGTCGGCCTGTTCGCGGCCTTCCAGGCAGGCGTGCTCGGCCTGAAGTGCGAACTGGTCGACGTGCTGGACCGCGCCGGCGGCCAGTGCACCGAGCTCTATCCGGAGAAGCCGATCTACGACATTCCGGCCGTGCCCGGCTGCCTGGCGCAGGACCTGGTCGACCGCCTGCTCGAACAGTGCGCGCCGTTCGCGTTTCCCATGCATTTCAACGAACGCGCCAACGGCCTGGAGGAAATCCCCCGCGCGCCCGCCGCGCCAGGGCAAGGCGCCCACGATCATCCGCACCGCCTGCTGGTCACCACCGAYGGCGGCAAGCGCTTCGACGTGGCCRCCGTGCTGATCTGCGCCGGCGCCGGCGCCTTTGCCCCGCAACGCGTGGCGCTGCCCGAAGCCGCGGCGCTGGAAGACCGTCACCTGCACTACGCGGTGCGCGATGTGACGCGCTTCGCCGGCAAGCGCGTGGTGGTGGCCGGCGGCGGCGACTCCGCGCTGGACTGGGCGCTGGCGCTGCGCAAGACCGCCGCGCGCGTGACGCTGCTGCACCGCCGGGAAGGCTTTCGCGCCGCCGACGGCTCGGTGGCGGAAATGCGCGCCGCCGTGGCAGCCGGCGAGATGGACTTCGTCGTGGGCATGCTGGGCGCGCTGAAGACCGAAGGCGACGCCCTGAGCGGCGTGGATATCCGCACGCGCGACGAGACCATCAGCCTGCCCGCGGACGAGCTGGTGGCGCTGTATGGCCTGGTGTCGGAACCGGGCCCGATCGCGCAGTGGGATCTCGACATGCGCGCCGGCCGCATCGTGGTGGACACCACTACCTACGAGAGCTCGCGCCGCGGCATCTTCGTCGCCGGCGACATCGCCTTCTACCCGAACAAGCAGAAACTGATCCTGTCCGGCTTTCACGAGGCCGCGCTGGCGCTGCGCAAGGCTTATCACTACGCGTTCCCTGAAAAGGCGCTGGTGCATGTGCATACCAGCAACAACGCCGCGCTCAAGGAAAGGCTGACGCACGCCTGAGCGTGGCGCGCCGCATCACGCGCAGAACGACTCCACCAGCGCCGCCACCACGCGTGGCTGGTCGTGATGCAGCATGTGGCCCGCGGCGTCGACAATCTCCTCGCGGAAGTCGCGGAAAGCCCTGAAGCGCTGCCGGAATTCATCCAGCGGCTGGTGGCGCGCGATATGGCGCAGCGTCTGCGAGTCGCGCGCCTCCACATGCAGCACCGGCGCGGTGACCTCCGCCCAGATCGCCATCACTTCGTCGAGCCGGTACAGCACGGGGTTGATCATCTTGTGCGCCGGGTCGCCCAGGATTTCCCAGCGGCCTTGCGCATTGCGCGCCGACCAGTGCTGGGCCAGGAAGGCCGCGCGCTCGCCCGGCAGGCGCGGGTTGGTCTTCTGCAACCGCGCCGCCACGGCCTCCAGGCTGTCGTAGGTCCTGAGCTCCGGGCGCTCGCGCAGCTCGTCAAGCCAGCGCGCGTAGCGCCCGGGCGCCTGTTCCGCGCGCGTGGCCGTCATGCCGAAGCCTTCGAGGTCCACCACGCGGCGCACCCGTGCCGGACGGATACCGGCATAGATGCAGGCCACATTGGCGCCCATGCTGTGGCCCACCAGGTTCACCGGCGCGTCAGGGTGGAAATGGTCGAGCACCGCCTCCAGGTCGGCCACGTAGTCGGCGAACCAGTAAGACTCCGTGCCCGGATAGCGCGTGGGCCAGCCGGTCTGGCCAAAGCCGCGCCAGTCGGGCGCGATCACGTGCCAGTCGCGCTCCAGCGCGTCCACCATGAACTGGAACGACGCAGCCACATCCATCCAGCCGTGCAGCAGGAACAGCTTCGGCGCGCCGGGGCGACCCCAGTGGCGCACGTGCATGTCGAGCCCGCGCAACGTGATAAATTCCGAGCGCGAGGTTTCTCTGATTGTCATGGTTGTCTCCCCGGTGCCTTCCTGGCCGACGCTTTCACCCGCGACGACAGGGAAGCCCGATAAAAATAGAACGATCGTTCGTTTGCGGATTATAGCGGCAAGCCGGACCGGGCAAGCGCCCGCCGGCGGCACAGGATGCAGGACGAACACAAGAACAGGAGACCCAGCATGGCCGAATCCCCCCCGCCCTCAAGCCGGCGCGACGACTACCGCGCGCTGCACGAGAGCTTCCGCTGGCACGTGCCCGAGCACTTCAACCTGGCCGAGGCATGTTGCGGCCGCTGGGCGCGCGATCCCGCCAGCGCCGACCGGGTCGCGGTCTACACCGAACACGAAGACGGCCGCCGCGCGAGCCACAGCTACGCCTATATCCAGGCCGAAGCAAACCGCCTGTCGCGCGCGCTGCGCGCGCTCGGCGTGGCGCGCGGCGACCGCGTCGGCATCGTCATGCCGCAGCGCATCGAGACTGTGATCGCGCACATGGCGATCTACCAGCTCGGCGCCATTGCCATGCCCCTGTCGATGCTGTTCGGCCCCGAAGCGCTGGCCTATCGCTTCCAGCACAGCGAGGCCTGCGTGGCGATTGCCGACGAGAGCGCCATCGACAGCTTGCTGGCGGCGCGCCCCGAGTGCCCGGCGCTGGCTTGCGTGATCGGCGTGGGCGCCGCCGCCGGCCGCGCGGAGCATGACTGGACCGCGCTGCTGGCAGCCGAGCTGCCGTCCTTCACCGCCGAGCAGACCAAGGCCGACGAGGCCGCGGTGCTGATCTACACGAGCGGCACCACGGGGCCGCCGAAGGGCGCGGTGATTCCGCACCGCGCCCTGATCGGCAACCTGCCCGGCTTCGTCTGCTCGCAGAACTGGTATCCGCAGGCGGACGATGTGTTCTGGAGTCCGGCCGACTGGGCCTGGACCGGCGGCCTGTGGGACGCGCTGATGCCCGCGCTGTATTTCGGCAAGCCGATCGTAGGCTACCAGGGGCGCTTTTCCGCGCAGGTCGCCTTCGAACTGATGGAGCGCTACCGGGTCACCAATACCTTCCTGTTCCCGACCGCGCTCAAGCAGATGATGAAGACCTGCCCGGCGCCGCGCGCGCAATACCGCCTGCACCTGCGCGCGCTGATGAGCGCGGGCGAAGCCGTGGGCGAGACCGTGTTCGCCTGGTGCCGCGACGCGCTCGGCGTGGTGGTCAACGAGATGTTCGGGCAGACCGAGATCAACTACATCGTGGGCAATTGCACCGCGCAGAACGACGATGGCAAGCTCGGCTGGCCGGCGCGCCCCGGCTCCATGGGGCGCCCCTATCCCGGCCACCGGCTCGCCGTCGTGGATGAAGACGGCCAGCCCTGCGCGCCGGGCGACGAGGGCGAGATCGCCGTGTGCAGTACAGACGCGCACGGGCATCCGGACCCGGTGTTCTTCCTCGGCTACTGGCGCAACGAGGCGGCTACCGCCGCCAGGTACCTGGAGCACGATGGCCTGCGCTGGTGCCGCACCGGGGACATGGCACGCATCGACGAGGACGGCTACCTCTGGTACCAGGGGCGCGCCGACGATGTCTTCAAATCGTCTGGCTACCGCATCGGTCCGAGCGAGATCGAAAACTGCCTGCTCAAGCATCCCGCCGTATCGAACTGCGCCGTGGTGCCCTCGCCCGATCCGGAGCGCGGCGCGGTGGTCAAGGCATTCATCGTGCTGCTGCCGTCCGTGGCCCGCTCCCCGCAGGCCGATGCCGCGCTGACCGCGGAGCTGCAGCAGCATGTACGCGGCCAGCTCGCGCCGTACGAATACCCCAAGTCCATCGAATTCATCGCGCAATTGCCCATGACCACTACCGGCAAGATCCAGCGGCGCTTGCTGCGCGAGATGGAAGCGCAGCGCGGCACGACGCCGTCCCGCTAGGCCAGCCCCCGGGGCTGGCCACCGCACAGCCGGCCAGCCCCCCTCCTTGCTCACATCTTCCCGTTCCGGCCCGGCGGCCATCCTGCCCGGCCGGATTTTGCCGTCAAGTATTCGCCGGGACTGACGTTAGCGAATACATGGGGGTGCCGCACCGATGGTCCGCATCCATCTGCGCACGATTGCCCTGGCAACGCTCTCAATCCATCGGCCACGATCATTTCATTTTCTTTTTTAAGACTTTTCTTATAAAAAACAAAAACCAGGACACGCGCTTCAAATAAGAAAAATCCGAACTAGAAGTTGCACTCCAAAAACGCAAGCCCGCCGGAAATGGGACATGACCTGAAACAAGGCACTAGAAAAAATGCATAGGAAATTTCCACCAAGCTCGATTGTATTTCCTAATATTGAGACATAAAATTCTGAACAAATTAGAAGAAATTTCCGACGACGTAGCCTGAATTGACATCCGCTCGACCACCAACAGGGGAACAAAATGAGCACGCAACCACGCACCGGTAACGCCTCCATCCGCAATCTCCCGCGCCGCCTGCCTCTGGCCCTGGCCCTGGCATGTGCATGGCTCTCGGCGCCCGCGTGGGCTGCGGATGGCATGATCGTCTTTCGCGGCGCCATCGTCGCGCCGTCCTGCCTTCCGCAGATCAGCGGCGGGCGAACGCCCGCCGCATCGGTCAGTTGCCCGCAGAACGGCACCCAGGCTGCCGAGTTGTGCCGGACGGCGCGCAGCCGGGGCTGATGCTCGTGACCGAGCACTACTGAGCTGCCTGCGCCTCGAGCCAGGCCAGCTCGTCATCATCGAAGCCCGCGGCACGGCGGGCTCCCAGGTTGAACGGCGGACGCGGGCGCGGCGCCTGGTAGCGTACCGCCAGTTCGCCATAGGTCTCGACCGGGTCAAGCCCGCGTCCGGCGCAAAGCCAGCGGTACCAGTGGTTGCCGATCGCCACGTGCCCGACTTCGTCGCGCAGGATGATATCGATGATGGCGGCGGCTTCGTGGTCGCCGGCGGCCGCCAGCTTGGCCCGCACCGGCGGCGAGGCGTCCAGTCCGCGGGCTTCCAGGGTACGCGGCACCAGCGCCATGCGCGCCAGCACGTCGCCAGCCGTCTTGTCCGCCATTTCCCAGAGGCTGTTGTGCGCCGGGAAATCGCCATAGCACGCGTCCAGCCTGCCCAGATGATCCGCCAGCAGGGTGAAATGCAGGGCCTCCTCGTCGGCCACGCGCAGCCAGTCGTGATAGAAGGCCGCGGGCATGCCGCCGAAGCGCCAGAGGGCATCGAGCGCGAGATTGATCGCATTGAACTCGATATGGGCCAGCGCGTGGATCATCGCGGCCCGGCCGGCCGGCGTGTGGATGGAGCGGCGACGCTCTACGCGCTGCGGCGCCACCAGTTCCGGCAGCGCCGGGCGCCCGGGCACCGGCAGTTCCGCGGCGATGGTTTCGGCAACGCCAAGTGCCTCCGGCGCCATGCCGGCGGCTGCCTGGCGCAAGCGGCGCGTGGCAGCCGCCTTCTGCCGCGCGTCGTCGAGGCACAGGATGGCGAGCGCCTGGCGGCGCAGGGACAGGCCGGTGGCGTCCGGCAGGACAGGAAAGGCGGAATCGGGCGCGCCCGCGGGGGCGGCATCGGTCAGGTTGGCTGGCATAAGCGTAAAATCCGGGTTGCCGCCATTGTAG
The DNA here is from genome assembly GCF_056397305.1 of Cupriavidus sp. 05N40. NCBI lineage: Bacteria > Pseudomonadati > Pseudomonadota > Betaproteobacteria > Burkholderiales > Burkholderiaceae > Cupriavidus > Cupriavidus sp. 05N40. The sequence goes on along the minus strand of NZ_JBFTND010000207.1, from coordinate 3,597 downwards.
GGCCGGCGCGCAGCGCAGCCGGCACAATCTCCCGCCGCGCGGCGCCGCCGGCGTACGCTCTTTAAAGGCCGGCGGCAGACCCCATATACCCATACGAACTTGTGCAGGAGACTTCATGGCGCTTTACCAGCTCGGCGACCTCACCCCGATCATCGATCCGGACGCCTAYGTGGCRSCGGARGCCACCRTCATYGGCAACGTGACGCTCAAGGCGCGCGCCAGYGCRTGGCCSGGCGTGGTGATCCGCGGCGACAACGAACCGATCGTGGTGGGCGAGTCCAGCAATGTGCAGGAAGGCACCGTGCTCCACACCGATCCCGGCTGCCCGCTGACCATCGGCGACAAGGTGTCGATCGGCCACCAGGCCATGCTGCACGGCTGCACCGTCGGCGAAGGCTCGCTGATCGGCATCCAGGCCGTGATCCTGAACCGCGCGGTGATCGGCAAGGAATGCCTGGTCGGCGCCGGCGCGGTGGTCACCGAGGGCAAGGTCTTTCCGGACCGCTCGCTGATCCTGGGAGCGCCAGCCAAGGTGGTGCGCGAGCTCACCGAGCAGGACGTGGCCAACCTGTACCGCAATGCCGAGACCTACGCCACGCGCCAGGCCTTGTACAAGACCCAACTAAAACGCATCGACTAAGGCGCGCCGGCCAAGGACTGCGCCCGCACCGATTTACCGACGGATCATCGTGACTGACACCACCTCCCCCGACACCCTGCAGAAATTCCTGTTCGACGCGGCCCCCGTGCGCGGCGAGCTGGTGCGCATGCACGCCACCTGGCAGGACGTGCTGCGCCGCAATCAATATCCCGCACCGGTGCGCCGGCTGCTGGGTGAAATGATGTCCGCGGCCGCCCTGCTCACCGCCAACCTGAAGTTGAACGGAGCCCTGGTGATGCAGGTGCACGGGGACGGCCCGGTGCGCATGCTGGTGGTGGAGTGCCTGTCCGACCTGTCGATGCGCGCCACGGCCAAGCTGGCCGAAGGCGTGCAGGTGGCCGACGACGCCACGCTGGAGGATCTCGTCAACGTGCACGGCGGCGGCCGCTTCGCCATCACCCTGGATCCGAAGGACAAGCTGCCGGGCCAGCAGGCCTACCAGAGTATCGTGCCGCTGGCCGATGCGCATGGCACCTTCGAATCCATGGCCGCGGTGCTCGAGCACTATATGCGCGCCTCCGAGCAACTCGACACGCGCCTGTGGCTGGCCGCCGACGACCAGGTCGCCGCCGGCATGCTGCTGCAGAAGCTGCCGAGCTACGGCGGCACCATGGAGGGCCATGCCGGACGCGGCCCCGCGCAAGTGGGTGAAACCGGCGCTCCGCTGGGCGGCAGCGCCCGCGCGCAGGATCTCGACACCTGGGACCGCGCCTGCCAGCTCGGCGCCACGCTGAAGAGCGAAGAACTGCTCGCCGAGACGCCCGACACGCTGCTGCGCCGCCTATTCTGGGAAGATCTGCAGGACACCGGCGTGCGCGTGTTCGAGCCGCTCAGCCCGCATTTCAATTGCTCGTGCTCGCGCCCCAAGGTGGCCAGCATGCTGCAGAACCTCGGCCGCACCGAGATCGAGAGCATCCTGGAAGAACGCGGCAATGTGGACATCCATTGCGACTTCTGCGGCCAGCACTATCACTTCGACCCGGTCGACTGCGCGCAATTGTTCGCACCGGCACCGATCGCCACCGGCGCCGGCGAGGGGGCCGGCCAGCACCACTGACCGGGAGCATTTTCCAGGCGGCCAGGCTGYTCAGGCGGAACCTTTGCACCGCCTGCCGGGGTCAAAGCGTCAGCGACCACAGAGTCAGGGGGAATCTCATGCCCGCTTCGTCTTCGAACCTGCTCCCCGCCGCGACATGGCGCGCGGCGGGCGCCCTTGGCGCACTGCTGCTGGGCGCCGTGCTGCTCGGCGGCTGCGCCCAGTTGCCGCGCGACATCAACGGCTCGCCCCCGACGGCGCGGCTGGCACCTGACGGCGTCCCGCCCGCGCCGATCACGCCCGAAGAAAGCCAGAAGCTGAGCGCGCTGAACCGCGACATCCTGCACGAGCAGGATGCGGCCATCGCGCGCCAGCAGCAGGCGCAGGCCTACTCGCGCGCCTACTACGCCTATCCCACGCCCAGCTGGAACCTGTTCTACGGCGGCTGGGGCGGCGGCCACTGGGGCGGCGGCGTCGGTATCAGCGGCGGCTTTCCGGGCTGGGGCGGTTATCCGTACTGGTGAGGGCGTGTGGCGACAAGGCGGCAAGCGCCCCGATGAAGCGTCCCAAGGCGCACACGCAATGCGGGCTCAATGCGGGCTGTGTGGTCGTGCGCGACYGGGCGGCAACGGCGGATGAAGACGGGGCAGAGATTGCGGCGGCCAGAGCCGGGCGCCGGCGATGAAATCCGGGCGGAAATGCCTCAATGACGGCCAGTGGCGGCCGGGGAGTTCGGCGGCGGCGGCAGCGGCGGCGTGGCGCTGACCTTAGGCGCGGGCGCCACGAACTGCACGAACACCTCGCCGTCCTTGACCATGCCCAACTCGTAGCGGGCACGCTCCTCGATGGCGCCGGTGCCGTCCTGCAGATCCTTCACTTCCCCTTCCAGCTTGGCGTTGCGCAGCTTGAGCGACTGATTGCGCGCGCTCTGTTCCTGCACATGCTTGTCCAGGTCCCACACGCGCAGCCAGCCGCCCTTGCCCAGCCACAGGGGATACTGAATGGCAAGCAAGAGCACGAACAGCAGCAGCGAGATCAGGCGCATGTGGATTCTGGCGCTTTGAAGAAGAATTCAGGATCGTCGGCGCCGGCCCGGGCATCTTGTCCGGGCCGGCGCATGACGCGAGCTTAGCGCAGATTGTAGAACGCGCTCTTGCCCGGGTAGCTGGCGATATCGCCGAGGTCTTCCTCGATGCGCAGCAGCTGGTTGTACTTCGAGATGCGGTCCGAACGCGACAGCGAGCCGGTCTTGATCTGGCCGGCATTGGTGCCCACCGCGATATCGGCGATGGTGCTGTCCTCGGTCTCGCCCGAACGGTGCGAGATCACGGCGGTGTAGCCCGCGCGCTTGGCCATTTCGATGGCGGCGAAGGTCTCGGTCAGGGTGCCGATCTGGTTGATCTTGATCAGGATCGAGTTGCCGATGCCTTTCTCGATGCCTTCCTTCAGGATCTTGGTGTTGGTGACGAACAGGTCGTCGCCCACCAGCTGCACGCGCTTGCCGAGCTTGTCGGTCAGCGTCTTCCAGCCGTCCCAGTCGCCCTCGGCCATGCCGTCCTCGATCGACACGATCGGGAACTTGTCGCACAGGTTGGCCAGGTAGTCGGCGAACTGGGTCGAGGTCAGTTTCAGGCCTTCGCCTTCCAGGTGATACAGGTCCTCGCCTTCGCGGAAGAACTCGCTGGCGGCGCAGTCCAGCGCCAGCAGCACGTCTTCGCCCATGCGGTAGCCTGCCTTCTCGACGGCTTGCACGATGGTGTTCAGGCACTCTTCGTTCGACGCGAAGTTCGGCGCGAAACCGCCTTCGTCGCCCACCGCGGTGGACATGCCCTTGTCGGCCAGGATCTTCTTCAGTGCATGGAACACTTCGGCGCCGCAACGCAGGGCTTCGCGGAAGCTC
>NZ_JBFTND010000206.1:0-13374 GCF_056397305.1 Cupriavidus sp. 05N40 | reverse complement strand
TTGTACGGCGGCTGGTAGATCACGTTGGTATGCGCCTGCAGCAACTCCATCATGAAGGCGTCGTTGACCAGGCCCTCCTCGTAGAGCTGGTGCAGGATGGTGTAGTGCCAGAACGTGGCCCAGCCTTCGTTCATGACCTTGGTCTGGCGCTGCGGGTAGAAGTACTGCGCGATCTTGCGCACGATGCGCACGATCTCGCGCTGCCAGGGTGCGAGCTTCGGCGCATTCTTCTCGATGAAGTACAGCAGGTTCTCCTGCGGCTCTGGCGGAAAGGACGGTTCCCGCTCAAAGGCGTCGTCGTCTTCGAGCGCGTGCGCGCGGTGCTTCGGCAGCGTGCGCCACAGATCGTTGACCTGCGTCTGCAGGTAGCTTTCGCGCTCGTTCTGGCGCGCCTGCTCTTCGGTGATGGAGAGCTTCTTGGGCCGCTTGTAGCGGTCCACGCCGTAGTTCTGCAGGGCGTGGCAGGAATCCAGCAGCAGCTCCACCTCCTGCTCGCCATAGCGCTGCTCGCACTCGGCCACGTAGTTCTTGGCGAACAGCAGGTAATCGATGATGGCGTCCGCATTGGTCCAGGTGCGGAACAGGTAGTTGCCCTTGAAGAAAGAGTTGTGGCCATAGCAGGCGTGCGCGATGGTCAGCGCCTGCATGGGCATGGTGTTCTCTTCCATCAGGTAGGCGATGCACGGATTCGAGTTGATGACGATCTCGTACGCCAGCCCCATGTGGCCGCGCTGGTAGCTGCGCTCCGATGCGAGGAAATGCTTGCCGTAGGACCAGTGGCTGTAGCCAACCGGCAGGCCGGACGATGCGTAGGCATCGAGCATCTGTTCGGCGGTGATGATTTCTACCTGGTTGGGATAAGTATCCAGGCCGAAGTCGCCTGCGATGCGGGCGATTTCGCGGTCATAGCGGTTGATCAGCTCGAAGGTCCACTCCGAGCCGGTAGACAGATATGCCATTTACGACCCCCGTTGCGGGTGAAGGGTGCGCCCGCGTCTTGCTCAACTGGAACCAGTGCCGCTGCCCGCAGGGCGGGAGACGGGCACGTTCGCCGCCGGCATGCTCCGCGTCAGCGGCTCGCAGGCCAGGCCGCCTTCTTCTGGAACAGGTCGTGCAGCACGGGATAGATCTCCTCCGCCCCGATGATGCGCTGCATGGCGAAGTTCTCGTACCGGTCCCTGACCATCAGATACTCTTCCCAGAGATTCTGCGGTTCCTCCGAAGCCACCTCCACATAGGCGTAGTACTGCACCAGTGGCAGGATGGACTCGCGCAGCAGGCGCCCGCACAACTCCGAATCGCCCGCCCAGTTGTCGCCGTCGGATGCCTGCGCCACGTAGATATTCCACTGGCTGGCCGGATAGCGGTCGTGGATCACCTCGACCATCAGCTTGAGCGCGCTGGATACAACCGTACCACCGGATTCGCGCGAATGGAAGAAGTCCTCCTCGTTGACTTCCTTGGCCACCGTGTGATGGCGGATGAACACCACGTCGATGCGCTCGTAGTTGCGCTTGAGGAAAAGGTACAAGAGCATGAAGAAGCGCTTGGCGAGATCCTTGCGGCTCTCGTCCATCGAGCCGGACACGTCCATCAGGCAGAACATGACCGCCTGCGCCTGCGGCCGCTTCTTCAGCACGCGGTTGTTGTAGCGCAGGTCGAGCTTCTCGATGAAGGGCACGCGCTCCACGCAGGCGCGCAGGTGACGCATCTCCTTCATCATCTCGAGCGCGCGCGCCGAGTACGGCCCGTCCTGTTCCAGTACCTCGCCGTACTCCCGCTCGAGCACGTCGAGCTTTTTCTGGTAAGGGCTGGACAGCGCGATGCGGCGCCCGAGCGAGCTGCGCATGGTGCGCAGGATGGAAAGGTTGGAAGGCGTGCCGTCGATGGAAAAGCCGGCGCGCACCTTGCGGACCTCGGCGATCTTGGCAAGGTGGCGCTTGGCCATGTCCGGCAGCGCCATGTCCTCGAAGAAGAAATTGAGGAAATCCTCGCGCGACAGGGTGAAGACGAAATCGTCCTCGCCCTCGCCCGAGTCGCTGGCCTTCGAGCCGCCCCCGCCGCCGCCTTGCTGCTGGCGGTCGAAGCTGTCCCCCCGGATGAACTTCTTGTTGCCCGGGTGGATCCACTCCCGCCGGCCGCCCTGGCCGTGGTGGAAGGCGGGTTCGGAGATGTCCTTGACCGGAATGGACACCTGGCCGCTCTGCTCGATGTCCATGATCTTCCGGCCGGACACCGCCTTCGCTACCGCCTGGCGTATCTGTTCGCGGTAGCGTTTGATGAAGCGTTGCTGGTTGACGGCACTCTTGTTRCCGCCGTTCTCGCGCCGATCGATGACCGTGGCCATATGCATGCCCTCTTGGAGAGGCCTCGTCCAGGCGCCGTTACGATGATTTTCTGACGCGCAAATACCACTCCACAAGTAGGCGGACCTGCTTCGCCGTGTAGCCCTTCTCAACCATGCGGTTGACGAAGTTCGCGTGCTTGTCCTGGTCCTCGCGGGAGGACTTGGCGTTGAACGAGATCACGGGCAGCAAGTCTTCGGTGGTGGAGAACATGCGCTTCTCGATCACCATGCGCAGCTTCTCGTAGCTGGTCCACGCAGGATTCTTCCCCGCGTTGTTGGCCCGCGCGCGCAGCACGAAGTTGACGATCTCGTTGCGGAAGTCCTTGGGATTGGATATCCCCGCGGGCTTCTCCACTTTCTCGAGTTCGTCGTTCAGTGCGTTGCGGTCGAGAATCTCTCCGGTATTCGGGTCGCGATATTCCTGGTCCTGTATCCAGAGGTCGGCGAACACCACGTAGCGATCAAAGATGTTCTGTCCATACTCGGAATACGACTCGAGGTAGGCGGTCTGGATCTCCTTGCCGATGAACTCCACGAACGGCGTGGTCAGGTACTCCTTGATGTACGACAGCAGCTTGGCTTCCTGTTCCGGCGGGAACTGCTCGCGCTCGATCTGCTGTTCGAGCACGTAGAGCAGGTGCACCGGATTGGCGGCCACCTCGGTGTTGTCGAAGTTGAAGACCTTGGACAGGACCTTGAACGCGAAGCGCGTGGACAGGCCGTTCATGCCTTCGTCGATGCCGGCGTAGTCGCGGTACTCCTGGTACGACTTTGCCTTCGGGTCGACGTCCTTCAGGCTTTCGCCGTCATACACCCGCATCTTGGAGAAGATGTTCGAATTCTCCGGCTCCTTGATGCGCGTGAGCACGGCGAACTGCCCCATCATCTTCAGGGTGTTGGGCGCGCACGGCGCGGCCGACAGCGAACTGCTGCGCAGCAGCTTGTCGTAGATCTTCACCTCGTCCGACACGCGCAGGCAATACGGCACCTTTACGATGTAGATACGGTCGAGGAAAGCCTCGTTGTTCTTGTCGGCCTTGAAGGTCTGCCACTCGGCTTCGTTCGAGTGCGCCAGGATGACGCCGTCGAACGGGATCGCGCCGAAGCCCTCGGTACCCTTGTAGTTGCCTTCCTGCGTCGCGGTCAGCAGCGGGTGCAGGACCTTGATGGGCGCCTTGAACATTTCCACGAACTCGAGCAGCCCGCGGTTGGCCAGGCACAGCCCGCCGGAATACGAGTAAGCGTCCGGATCATCCTGCGGGAAATCCTCGAGCTTGCGGATATCGACCTTGCCGACCAGCGAGGAGATGTCCTGGTTGTTCTCGTCGCCCGGCTCCGTCTTGGAGATGGCGATCTGCGAAAGCACGGAGGGCCGCAGCTTGACCACGCGGAAGCGCGTGATGTCGCCGTTGAACTCGTGCAGGCGCTTGACCGCCCAGGGCGAGGCGATGGTGTTGATATAGCGTACGGGAATGCCGTAGTCCTCTTCCAGGATCTTGCCGTCTTCCTCGGGCGAGAACAGCCCGAGCGGAGATTCATGGATGGGCGAGCCCTGCAAGGCGTAGATGGGAATCTGCTCCATCAAGGCCTTGAGTTTCTCCGCCAGCGAGGACTTGCCCCCGCCGGGAGGGCCGAGCAGGTAGAGGATCTGCTTGCGTTCCTCGAGGCCTTGCGCGGCATGCTTGAAGAAGGCGACGATCTGCTCGATCGTGTCCTCCATGCCGTAGAACTCGCGGAAGGCCGGATAGATCCTAATGACCTTGTTGAAGAACAGGCGGGACAGCCGCGGGTCGTGGTGGGTATCCACCAGTTCGGGCTGGCCGATGGCGGCGAGCATGCGCTCGGCCGCGGTCGCGTAGGCGGAAGGATCCTTCTTGCAGATATCCAGATACTCCTGGATGCTGTATTCCTCTTCCTTGCGAGCTTCGAAGCGTGTGGCGAAGTGGCCGAAAATGTCCATACCTCACTCCCGTCAGATTCCCGTCCGAGGCGAAGGCACAACCGCTACATCCAAAGATCCCGCGCCAGCGATTTGCGGCTCCGCCACCCCGGCTTGGCGGTGCTGGCCATGTTGCGAGGCCTTTACTTCATCATAGTCAAATAACGGCGAAGGCTGAGAGCCGGTTGACGAACTTTGCAACTGCGTCTGCAACTGGTTTTGCAAGCGCGCAACAGAGGTTTCGACTCACCGTACCGCTGCTCCAGGCCCCACTCGCGACGGGCATTTGGACCATGTCTTGTGACACACATTACACCTTTCCCGCTCTCCATGCACAGTTGGTTTTGTAACCAGAGGCACGCTCCAGAACCTGCAAGCCGCGCCACACGGGGCATTGCGGGCAGGCCTACAGCCAACGTCCTACGACGTCGGCATGAGGGCCTTGCGCAACCTCCGCGCGCATGCACGCGCCGCACTGCGCATGTGGCCACACAGGTGGCCACACAAGCCGCCACATCGGCGGCCACATGCGCGCGTCACAGCGTGCGCGCCACCAGCTCCTTCATGATCTCGTTGGAGCCGCCGTAGATCTTGCTCACGCGTGCGTTGGCGTACATTCGCGCGATCGGGTACTCCAGCATGTAGCCGTAGCCGCCATGCAGCTGCAGGCATTCGTCGATGATTTCGCAGTTCTTCTGCGAGCACCACCACTTGGCCATGGCCGCGGTGGGCGCATCGAGTTCGCCCGCGAGCAGGCGCATCATGCAATCGTCGACGAAGGTCGCGGCAATGGTTGCCTCGGTCTTGCACTCCGCCAGCTTGAAGCGCGTGTTCTGCATATCGATCAGCGGTTTTCCGAACACCTGGCGCTCGCGCACATACTCCGTCGTCAGCTCGATGGCGCGCTGCATGCTCGCCACCGCGCCGAGCGCGATGATCATGCGTTCCTGCGGCAACTGCTGCATCAACTGATAGAAGCCCTGTCCCTCCTCTGCACCAAGCAGGTTTTCCACCGGCACGCAGACATCGTCGAAGAACAGCTCCGCGGTGTCCTGCCCTTTCTGTCCGATTTTTTCCAGGATGCGGCCGCGCCTGAAGCCTGCCAGGTCACGGGTCTCGACCATGATGAGCGAGACCCCGCGCGAGCCGGCTTCGGCATCGGTCTTGGCCACTACGCAGATCAGGTCGGCGTGGTAGCCGTTCGTAATAAAGGTCTTTGCACCGTTGATGCGATAGATGTCTCCGTTCTGGTTCTTTTCACGCACCGCGCGGGTGCGTACTGACTTGAGGTCGGACCCCGCGCCGGGCTCCGACATGGCGATGGCGGCCACCATGGCGCCAGAAGCCATCTGCGGCAGCCATTTGCGCTTCTGCGCCTCGGTGCCGTAGTTGAGCAAGTAATGGGCCACGATGCCGCTGTGCACGCCATTGCCAAGGCTGGTGGCAATGGCACGGGCCATTTCGTTACAGATTACGGCCTCGTGAGCAAAGTTCCCGCCGCCGCCGCCGTACTCCTCGGGAATGCTGGCGCACAGCAGGCCGACTTCCCCGGCCCGGTTCCAGACCTCGCGGTCGATATAGCCGCGCTCGGCCCAGCGCGCTTCGTTCGGCACCAGCTCGCGCTCGACGAAACGCCGCACGGTGTCCTGAAACATCGTCAGCTCTTCGTTCATCCAGGGCACCTTGCGTGCCGCCATCGCCGTATTCTTGTCCGTGGCTTTCATATTGGTCTTCGTCTCCGAGGGGGATTGGTTCTTCGGCGCGCAGTAATGCGTCGCCATACCTTCTGCGGGCGGTCAGTCCGGCCAGCGATAACGCGGGGGCTGTTTCTCCAGGAATCGCGTGGCGGCCTCCTTGCGGTAGTCGGTGGCGAACGCAATGCCCTGGCCGTCCGCCTCCATCTCCAGCATGCTGTGCAGGTCCTGGTTGAGCGAGGCGTTGAGCGCCTTCTTGGTCAGCGCCACCGCCACCGGCGATGCCTCGGTGAAAGCCGAGGCCAGCGCCAGCGCGCGCGCCTGTAGTGCATCCTCGGGCACGATCTCCATCACGATGCCCTGCTCCAGTGCCGCCTGCGCACTGAGTTCGCGCATCGAGAACATCAGCGCCTTGGCACGCTGCAGGCCGATCATGCGCGGCAGCGTGTAGAACACGCCGCAATCCGGGATCAGGCCCAGCCGCAGGAACGGCAGCCCGAAGCGCGCGCGCGGCGTGGCCAGGATGATGTCGGCCACCAGGGCCAGGCTGAAGCCGGCGCCGTAGGCCGCGCCGTCCACCGCGGCGATGACCGGGCGGTCGAGGTGGATCAGGTCTTCCAGCCAGGGATGGATCGCCGCCAGGCGCTGGCGGCCCTGGTCGGCACTGATGTCGCCCTGCATCGAACTGATGTCGCCGCCCGAGCAGAAGTCCGTGCCCGCGCCGGTGAGGATCAGGGCGCGCACGCTGCTGTCCTGGCGGAGCTGGTGGACCACGTCGCCGATTTCGCGGCGCATGGTGCCGTTAAGCGCGTTCTTGCGCTTCGGGTAGTCCAGGGTCAGGGTGGCAATGCCGTCAGCGACGGCGTAGCGGATGGTCTCCATGGCGGATTCCTTCAGTATCAGACAAGCGATGATGTATCGGATAAGGCGCCCGACGACGGCGCCCGCAGACTTGGCGCGGCCGCTCAGTCGAGCTGGATGTGCGCGTCCTGGACAATGCGCGCCCACTTGGGCGTATCGGTGGCGATCACCGAAGCCAGCTCCTCGGCCGACGATCCCACCGGCTGCAGGCCCATCGCCGCCAGCTTCTGCGAGATCTCGGGCAGGCGCACGATGCGCCCGATCTCGGCCGACATCTTGTTCACCACGTCGCGCGGCGTCTTGGCCGGCAGGAACACGGAGAACCAGCCGCTCGGCTCGAAGCCGGCAAAGCCTGCCTCGGCAAAAGTGGGCACCGCGGGGATGGATTTGTAGCGCTGCGCGCCGGTGATGGCCAGGATCTTGAATTTGCCGCTATTTAAATAGCTGTTCGCGGACGTCACATCGACGAAAGCCGAATCCACCTGCCCGCCCAGCACGTCGCTCATCAGTGGCGCGGCGCCCTTGTACGGGATATGCGCCAGGTCCAGCCCGGCCTGCATCTTGAGCAGTTCGCCGTGCAGGTGCGAGGAAGTGCCGTTGCCGTAGGAACCGTAGCTGAGCTTGCCGGGGCTGGCCTTGGCCAGGGCCACGAACTCCGCCAGGGTGCTGGCCGGCACCCGGTTGGGCACCACGAACAGGTCGGACGACCGCGCCAGCAGCGAGACGGGCTGGAAATCGCGCGCCACGTCGTACGGAATGCGCTTGTACAGGCTCGGAGACTGGATCATGGCGGTGATGCCGAGCAGCACCGTGTAGCCATCCGGAGCCGCCTTGGCGACGATATCGTTGCCCAGCATGCCGCTGGCGCCGGGCTTGTTGTCCACCACCACGGGCTGGCCCCAGGCTTCGGTCAGGCGCTGGCCGATCATGCGCGCCACGGTGTCGGTGCCGCCGCCGGCCGGATACGGCACCACCATGCGGAGGGGCCTGGCCGGGTAGTTGCCCTGCGCCAGCACCGGCAGTTGCCATCCGCCCAGCAGCGCACCGCCACCGAGTGCCGCCGCCTGGCCCAGCCAGGTTCGCCGAGTTGCCTTCATCGTTGTCTCCCCCATTCGTTTCGGTGATCTCTTGTCTTTGCYATGCTTGCCGTACTTGCCGTGCCTGCCTTGTTCCGCCTCAGTCCGGGCCGGAGGCGCCCACGCCCGCGGCGGCGGCCGTGCCGCCTTGCGCTTGTTCCTGCTCCTGCAGCGCCCGCCACTGGATCTTGCCGGTGGCGGACTTGGGCAGCGCATCGACGAAGCTGACGATGCGCGGCACCTTGTAGGCGGCGAGCCGCTCGCGGCACCACGCCATGATCTGTTCGGCGCTGGCCTCGGGCGTGCCGCGCGCGGCGGCCTTGAGCGCGACTACCGCCTTGACCGTCTCGCCGCGGCGCTCGTCGCGCGCGGCGATCACGCAGGCCTCGTGGATGGCCGGATGGCCGTAGAGCAGGTTCTCCACTTCGGCCGGCCAGACCTTGAAGCCGGAGGCGTTGATCATGCGCTTGAGCCGGTCGCGCATGAAGAAATAGCCGTCCGCGTCCATGAAGCCCAGGTCGCCGGTACGCAGGAAGCGCTTGCCCCCGATCTCGATGAACGATTCGGCGTTGGCCTGCGGGTTGCGCCAGTAGCCCAGCATGATCTGCGCGCCGTGCGTGATGATCTCGCCCACTTCGCCCTGCGGCAGCTCGGCCAGCGTATGCGGGTCGATCACGCGCGCGTCCACGCCGAAGGTGGCGATGCCCAGGCATTCGCGCTTGGGCCGGTGGCGCGGGTTGGACAGCAGGAAGGCCGCGCTCTCGGTCAGGCCATAGGCCTCGACATAGGGCAGTCCGAAGCGCTCCTGCAGCATGGTCGCCACCGCGTCGGGCATGGCCGCGCCGCCGCCGCCCAGGTAGGCAAGGCTGGAAAGATCACGCTGCGCGATGTCGGGCTGCGCGAAGAAGTCCACCAGCATGGCCGGCGGCGCGCCCCAGGTGGTGACCTGGTAGCGCTCGATCAGCTCTGCTGCCAGCGCGCGGTCCCAGCGCGGCAGCAGGACGATGGTGGCGCCCAGGTAGAGCGGGGCATGGATGCCGTTCTGCATGCCAAGCAGGTGGAACATCGGCGCCACCGACAGGGTCACGCTGTCGGGACTGGCGCTGCGCCACAGCTGCGAGCCCACGGCCGCGCTCATCAGCGTGCCGTGCGTATGCATGCAGCCCTTCGGGTGGCCGGTGGTGCCGGAGGTATAGGCCAGCATGCACAGGGTGTCGTAGCCGGCCTCGTCCGCGCGCGGGCGATGGCCCGCGGCGTCGGCCTGCATCCATTGCGCGAGCGTGGCGCCGGCGGGCGCGGATGCCGGCAGCGGCGCGCGCTCGTGAAGCCATGCGGGCACCAGCGGGCCGGCGTCGCCGAGCAGGTCGCCGTACTGGTGCACGATCAGATGCGGCAGGCGGGCGCCATGCAACGGTGCGATGCGCGGATACAGCTCGGCCGCGACGAACGCCGCCACCGCCCCACTGTCTTCCACCACATGCTCGAGCTCCGCGGTCAGCCACATCGGATTGGCCGGCACCACCACCGCCCCGGCGCGCAGGATGGCGTAGTAGGCCACGATGAACTGCGGGCAGTTCTGGCTGAACAGCACCACGCGCTCGCCCGCGGCCACGCCGCAGGCGTGCTGCAGGTAGCCCGCCATGCGCTCGATCTGCGCCTGCAGGCTGGCGTAGGTGATGGCGTTGCCGAAATACTGGATCGCGGTCTTGTCCGGATAGCGCCGCGCGGCAACCTCCACGTTGTAGGCCAGGCTGGTGCGCGGCACCCGTACCTGGCCGGGCATGCCGGGCGGCCAGAAGGCAGAGCGGTAGGCGGGAGCGGAGGAAGCGTGCGTGGGAACGGAATCGGCTGGGGTCATCGGAAGACGGGTAAGGGTAAGGCGCCGGCCGCCGCCGGCACGGCGCTAGTCAAGGCGGATATTGCGGGTGCGGATCACCTTGCCCCAGCGGGCATAGTCGCTGCGCATGGTGTCGGCGAAGGCGTCCGGCGTGCTGCCCGAAAGCACCACGCCCATGTCGTTCATGCGCCCGCGCACGGCGGGCAACGCCAGCACGCGGTTGACGTCGGCGGAGAACTTCTCCACCACCGGGCGCGGGGCGGCCGCGGGCAGCAGCAGCCCGAACCAGCCCATCGAATCCATGCCCGCGATGCCGCATTCGCGGAAGGTGGGCACGTCGGGCAGTTGTGGCGCGCGCGCCGGGCCGGTCACCGCCAGCGCGCGCAGGCGGCCCGAGGCCATATGCGGGCGCGCGCCCATCACCGAGATGATGGCCGCCGGCACCTGGCCGCCGAGCAGGTCGTTCAGCTCGGGCGCCTCGCCCTTGTATGAGACATGGGTCATGTCCAGCCCGGCTGCTTCGTTGAAGACCTCGCCGTAGAGATGGCCGCTCGAGCCGGTGCCGAAGGAGCCGTAGTTGAACTGCCGCGGCCTGGACTTCACCAGCGCGATGAACTCGGCCAGCGTGGTGGCCTGCACCGAGTTGTGCACAGCGAACACCAGGCTGGTGGTGCCGAGCTGCGACACCGGGGCGAAATCGCGCACCGGGTCGAACGGCGCCTTGGTGTAGAGGCTGGGCGCCTGGACCAGCGTGGTGATGGTCAGCAGCGCGGTATGGCCATCCGGGTCGGCCTTGGCCACGGCATCCGCGCCGATCATGCCGCTGGCGCCCGGGCGGTTCTCCACCACAATGGGCTTCTGCCACAGCTTGCCGAGCGACTCGCCGACGGCACGCGCCAGCACGTCGGTGGCGCCGCCAGCCGGGTAAGGCACCACCAGGCGGACCGGCTTGGACGGGAAAGCCTGGGCGCGCGCCGGCGCCAGGCCCAGCCCGAGACCGCCGGCGGCGAGGGCGCCGGCGCCGATCTGCTGCAATGCCTTGCGGCGTGTTTGCTGCATCGCTGCTCCTGAATGACGTGCACGGAAATGCGTCCGCGGGGGACGGCGGGAAGGGCGCCGGAGGATGGCGCGCGGCCGATGCTCAGATTGCGCGATGCTGCGCTGCGTGGACAATGACCATTCGGCCCAAAATGATTGGCCGAATCGCTCAGGCAAAAGCCTGCCTTTGGTAAATCCGGATTGTCGGCGCCCGTGGCGTCAGGCTTACTGGCGCCATAGCCGGCAGAGATCCGGCATCGCCAGACGGGTCCGCTTCAGCGGCCATGCCGCGGCGCAACAAAGCGCGCGCATGCCGAAACCGACGGCAACGAGGACGAGGAGACCATGCATATCGTCGCATCCGGCGCGGGCACACCCGCGCCGCTACCCGTTTCGTTCGCGGCACGCCCACGGCTCGACGCCGCCGGGAAGCCCGCGCCGATCGCGCAGCCCACCCGGCATGCCGGCGCGCGGCCCGCCGCGCGCCACACCCATACCATTTCCGTGCTGCAGCTCCAGCAGATCCTGCTGGGCGCGCGCCGCCTCGGCTGCGATATCGACGCCCTGCTGCGTCGCGCCGGGATCTCCCCCGCCCTGCTGCAGTCGGCCAGCGCGCGCGTGACCGAGGACCAGTTCGCCGCGCTGATGCGCAGCATGCGCCGCGTCACCCGCGACGAATTCTGGGGCCTGCTGAACCGGCCGCTCAAGCCGGGCGTGTTCGCCCAGTCATGCCGCGCGCTCATCCATTGCGCCACGCTCGAAGACGCGCTGCGCGTCGGCCTGCAGCAATACCGGCTGCACCTGGATGATTTCGTACCGCGCCTGCAGCAGCACGCCGGCATCGCCACCCTGCTGCTGGTGCCGCGCGCGCCCGCCACGGCGTGCCGCCTGTATGCCGAATCGACCTTCGCCTTCCAGGCCTATGGCGTGGCCAACTGGCTGGTGGCCCAGCGCATCCCGCTGACCGGCGTGGACCTGGCCGCCCCCGCCCCGGAGCGCGGCGGCAGGCCCGCAAAGCGCACCGACACGGAACGCGTGTTCAACACACAGGTCCGCTATGGCCAGCCACATACCGCGCTGCATTTCGACGCCGGCTGGCTGCGCCTGCCGGTGGTGCAGGACGCCGCCAGCTTGCAGGCCTTCCTGCAGGACACGCCGCGCAACCTGCTGACCCGCTACCGCGACGACTCCTGCCTGGCCGAGCGCATCCGCCGGCACCTGCGCTGCCATCTCGACGGCGAACTGCCTTCGCTGGAACAAATGGCCGAAACCCTGCGGCTGACCCCGCAAACCCTGCGCCGCCGGCTGCGCGACGAGGGCCGGGGCTACCAGAGCATCAAGGACAGCCTGCGGCGCGATGCGGCCATCGGCTTCCTGGAGCACACCGACCTGCCACTGCAGCAGGTGGCGCTACGGGTGGGGTTTTCGGAGCCGAGCACGTTCCACCGGGCGTTCAAGAAGTGGACGGGCGTGGCGCCCGGGGAGTATCGGCAGCGGCAGATGATGGGGTGCGCGGCGTAGGGGTTGGCGTTGCTCGGGGAGTGTTAGCTGTGCCTGGCCAGGCTGGGGCATTGCCGTGCCGCGCTGGCATCGACACCGGTCGATTGCCGCATTCAAGTTACGCGACTCGGGACATTGATTGACTTCCTCGCGCTGGCTGCGCCAGAATTCACCCGTCATCACACAATGGTGACCGGGCGTGGAAACCCGAAGAAATGAAAGACGGACAGCCGCATTTGTGGCTTTTTTGTGTCCGATGCGTTCGCGCGCGCCTACAATCCCGAGGCGGGCCGGGCGAGGCAGCCTTCGGGCTGGCCGGTTGCTTTCATTCCCCGGTATTTCCACCCTCGCTGCGGGCCCGCCACCCTCACGTGGAAATGAGCGRCGGGCCTTTCGATGGAATGAAAGGAGCCTGAAATGCCGAACACCGCCGCTCGCTCAGAGCAATCCACCGTTAATCCCGCGACACCGGCCTTGGCTATTTCCCGCCAATCACCCTTGATCGCCGAACTGATCGAACTCACCTTTCCCGCCGACACACCGGACAAGCTCCGAGTGCAGGAGCTCGCTTACCAACTGGACGAACTCCGAGACAGTATTCACGGCGCGGCGGCAGATGGCTGCGATACCTTGTTGCGCGTCAGCGCCGCCCTGGGCGCAGTGCTGCAATTATTGGATGGCGACAACGCTTCCTCCTTGGAGGCTCATGGCATCCATTGCCTGCTAGCACCGCTTAAGCAGCAACTGGACGGTGCCGTGAGCCGAGTACAGGGGATGATCTAGAAATTGAGGCGGAGTGAGGTTTACGTGATCGCTCACGCCGGCGCTCTCGTCGATCCCTCCCCTGCTTGCGGGAGAGGGATCGACGATCTTTATTAAGAAAAAATCAAAATCAACATCTAAATCAAAGTCAACATCTAAATCAAAGTCAACATCTAAATCAAAGTCAACATCTAAATCAAAGTCAACGTCAACGGCTTTCGCTCCCCCGGAGCGACCTACTTTCTTTTCCCCGAAAAGAAAGTAGGCAAAGAAAGCGGGCTGCCTGGCCGGCAGGGGCAGAAACGTTGGGGTTTCCTGTT
>NZ_JBFTND010000205.1:0-13544 GCF_056397305.1 Cupriavidus sp. 05N40 | reverse complement strand
ACCCACCGCTGCGCTTGCGGCGGCCGGATTGCAATCTAGCCTGGAGTTTGCACCTTCCCATGGTGGGAAGCGCAAGGGCTTTCTCGCCCGCATCCGCCGCGCCATGACGTGCCGGATTCGCTGCTTGTATCCGGCCTTGACCTTCCCAACATGGTAAGGTCCATGATGAGTTCGTCGTCACCAGGACCACTCTCAAAAGCCATGTCAGCTCAATCCCAGACCCTCCCCCTGCCGGGCGCGAAAGCAGGCGCGCCGGATGCCGAATGGCGTTTGCCCATTGGGGGCATGACGTGCGCCTCGTGCGTGCGGCGTGTCGAGATCGCGCTGGGCAAGGTGCCCGGCGTGCGCCAGGTTGCGGTCAACCTCGCCACTGAGGAGGCCACGCTGCAGGCCGACAGCGCGGCCGTGTTGCCGGCCGCGGCAGAGGCCGTGAAGGCGGCCGGCTACGAAGTGCCGCGCCAGGCCATCGACCTGTCGATCAGCGATATGACCTGCGCGTCCTGCGTGGCGCGCGTGGAGCGCGCGCTGAAGGCCGTGCCGGGCGTCGTCGACGCCCAGGTCAACCTGGCCACCGAGCAGGCCGCGGTGACCGTGCTGCGCGGCGCGGTGGATGCCGCCGCGCTGGCGGCGGCGGTGACGCGGGCAGGGTATGGCGCCGTGCCCGTGAGCAGCGGGCAGCCGGCCGGCGCGGCGCCGGGCGAGGGCTTCTGGTCCGGTCCGTGGCCGGTGGCGATCTCGGCGGCGCTGTCGCTGCCGCTGGTGGCGCCGATGGTGCTTGCGTGGTTCGGCGTGCACTGGATGCTGCCGGCGTGGGTGCAGTGGCTGCTGGCCACGCCCGTGCAGTTCGTGTTCGGCTGGCGCTTCTACAAGGCGGGCTGGAAGGCGGTGCGCGCCGGCGCGGGCAATATGGACCTGCTGGTCGCGCTGGGCACCTCGGCGGCCTACGGCTTGTCCTTGTGGCTGATGTGGCGCGGCGCGGACGGCATGCCGCACCTCTACTTCGAGAGCGCGGCGGTGGTGATCACGCTGGTGCGGCTGGGCAAGTGGATGGAAACGCGCGCCAAGCGCCAGACCGCCGACGCCATCCGCGCGCTGGCGGCGCTGCGCCCGGACAGCGCCRTCGTGCGCCGTGGCGGCGCCGAAACCACGGTGCCGCTGGCCTCGGTGCAGGTGGGCGACGAGATCGTGGTGCTGCCGGGCGCGCGCGTGCCGGTGGATGCCGAAGTGATCGAAGGCAACAGCCATGCCGACGAATCGATGCTGACCGGCGAGAGCCTGCCGGTGCCCAAGGCGCCGGGCGCGCGCCTGACCGGCGGCGCCATCAACTATGAGGGCCGGCTGGTGGCGCGCACCGTGGCGGTGGGGGCGGAAACGGTGCTGGCGCGCATCATCCGCATGGTCGAGCATGCGCAGGCGGCCAAGGCGCCGATCCAGCGCATGGTGGATCGCGTCAGCGCGGTGTTCGTGCCGGTGGTGCTGGGCATCGCGCTGCTGACGCTGCTGGGCTGGGGCGTGATCGGCGGCAACTGGGAAACGGCCCTGCTCGATGCAGTGGCGGTACTGGTGATCGCCTGCCCGTGCGCGCTGGGCCTGGCCACGCCGACCGCCATCATGGCCGGCACCGGCGCGGGCGCGCGTGCCGGCATCCTGATCAAGGACGCGGAGGCGCTGGAAATTGCGCACCGGGTCACGGTGGTCGCCTTCGACAAGACMGGCACGCTCACCGTGGGCAAGCCCGAGGTGGTGGCGCTGGCGGTACCCGCCGACGCCGGCGCGGGCGCCGAGGAGCGCTTGCTGGCCAGCCTGGCCGCGCTGCAGGCCGGCAGCGAGCATCCGCTGGCGCACGCGGTGCTGGCCGCGGCACGCGCGCGCGGCGTGACGGCGCCGGTGGCCGGCGCGGTGCGCGCCTTGCCCGGCATGGGCCTGACCGGCACGGTGGACGGCGCGGTGCTGCAACTGGGCAGCGAGCGCCTGAGAGCCTCGCTGGGCGCGGCGGCAGGGGCGCTGGAGCCGCGCGCGCGCGCGCTGCAGGACGAGGGGCGCACGGTGTCATGGCTGATCGACGCCAGCGCGCAGGATGCACCGCGCGTGCTGGGGCTGGTGGCCTTCGGCGATGCCATCAAGCCTGGCGCGCGCCGCGCCATCGAGCGGCTGCGCGCCGCCGGCGTGCGCACCGTGATGCTGTCTGGCGACAACCAGGGCGCCGCTGCGCGCGTGGCGCAGGCGCTTGGCCTGGACGAAGTGCAGGCGGAGGTGCTGCCCGCCGACAAGGCCGAGCGCGTACTCGCGCTCAAGGCGGGAGGGGCCGTGGTGGCGATGGTGGGCGACGGCATCAACGACGCGCCGGCACTGGCCGCGGCCGACGTGGGCATCGCCATGTCGACCGGCACCGACGTGGCCATGCATGCCGCCGGCATCACGCTGATGCGCGGCGATCCGGTGCTGGTGGCCGATGCACTGCGCATCTCGCACCGCACCGTGCGCAAGATCCGCGAGAACCTGTTCTGGGCCTTCTTCTACAATGTGATCGGCATCCCGCTGGCGGCCGCCGGCCTGCTCAACCCGGTGGTGGCGGGGGCGGCCATGGCTTTCTCCAGCGTGAGCGTGGTCGGCAATGCACTGCTGCTGCGGCGCTGGAAGCCGGTGGGAGAGAAGGTATGAATATCGGTGAAGCGGCCCAGGCCTCAGGCGTCTCCGCGAAGATGATCCGGCACTACGAGTCGATCGGCCTGGTGGCGGCGCCGCCGCGCAGCGAAGGCGGCTACCGCCGCTACGACGAGCGCGCGGTGCATACCTTGCGCTTCGTGCGGCGTGCCCGTAATCTCGGGTTCTCGCTGGACGAGATTCGCGGCCTGCTGTCGTTGTGGCACGACCGTGCGCGCGCCAGCGCCGACGTCAAGGCGCTCACCTTGCGCCACGTGACGGATCTCGAGCAGCGTATCGCCGAACTGGCCGCCATGCGCGACACCTTGCGCCAGCTGGCCGAGGCCTGCAGCGGCGACGACCGGCCCGACTGCCCGATCCTGGCCGACATGGCGCGGCCGGGCGAGGGCGAGGGCGGCGACGGCGGAGGCGATGGCGATGGCGATGGCGATGGCGATGGCGATGGCGCAATGAGGATGCCTGCCTGCCATCGCCATGGCGAGGACAGCACGGCGGCCTAGCGCTGTTGTGGGTGCGCAGCATGGCGGAACGGAGATGGAGACCAACCGGATGGACCAACCGAGTACCGCTGTCCCTGCCGAGCCCTTGCCGGGCGCCGGTGCCGGCGGCCATGCCGGCGAGGGTGCCGGCATGGCCGCGCAGCCCGCCCAGCCCCTGGTGCCGACCGAAAGCCGGCAACGCATGCGCGACGGCACCGAACTGTTGCTGCGCACCTGGCAGCCCGATCCTGCCTTGTTTCCCGAGACGACCGGCTCGCTGCTGCTGGTACACGGACTGGCCGAGCATTGCGGGCGCTACCAGCATGTGGCCGAACTGCTGTGCGGCCTCGGCCTGCGCGTGCGCGCCTACGACCAGCGCGGCCACGGTGCCAGCGGTGGCCCGCGCATGGTGGCCGGCCATCCCGATATCTATGTCGAAGACCTGACCGAGATCCACGACGCGGCCGTGGGCCAGTGGCAGGAACTGCCGTTCCTGCTGGGCCACAGCATGGGCGGCCTGGTGGCGGCCCGCTTCGCCACCGCACGCGTGCGGCCGATCCGGGCGCTGGTGCTGTCGTCGCCGGCGCTGGCGCTGCGGCTGTCCGGCGCGATGCTGGCGGTGCATCGCACGCTGCTGGTGCTGGCGCCGCGCCTGCGCGTACCCAATCCGATCAATGCGCGCTACCTGTCGCACGATGCGGCGGCGGTGGCGCGGTACCGCGCCGATCCGCTGGTGCAGGGCACCATCAGCGCCAGCGTGCTGGAGACTTTCATCCAGGGCATGGCGCAGGCGCAGGCCGATGCGGCCATGCTGGAAGCCCCGGCGCTGCTGCTGGTGGGCGGCGACGACCATATCGTCGACCCGGCCGGTAGCCGGCGCTTCGCCGAAGGCGCGCCGCCCGACCTGTGCGAGGCGCACTGGTTCGACAGCGCCTATCACGAGATCTTCAACGAGGCGCAGCCGCTGCGTGGCCAGGTGTTCGACGTGCTGGCAGGCTGGCTGCGCAGGCACCTGCAGCCACAGGCGTGAATGCGTGCATGATGGCGTGCGCGATGAACCATCGCGCGCATCGGTAGCCCAAGAACGGCGGGCCGCGCCAGGGCGCAGGCCCTTCCTCAATCCTTCCACTCGCGGCGCAAGGCCAGACAAAGACAAGAACATGGAGACTTACGACTACATCATCGTCGGCGCGGGATCGGCCGGCTGCGTGCTGGCCAACCGCCTGACGCAGGACCCCGAGGTGAGCGTGCTGCTGCTCGAAGCCGGCGGGCGCGACGACTATCACTGGATCCATATCCCGGTGGGCTACCTGTATTGCATCGGCAACCCGCGTACCGACTGGATGTACCGCACCACGGCGCAGGCCGGGCTCAACGGCCGCGCGCTCGGCTATCCGCGCGGGCGTGTGCTGGGCGGCTCGTCGTCCATCAACGGCATGATCTACATGCGCGGCCAGCGCGAGGACTATGACGACTGGGCGCGCCTGACGGGCGACGACGGCTGGCGCTGGGACAACGTGCTGCCGCTGTTCAAGCGCAGCGAGGACCATCATCGCGGCGCCAGCGAGTTCCACGGCGCCGGCGGCGAGTGGCGGGTCGAGGGGCAGCGGCTGCACTGGGATATCCTGGAGCGCTTTATCGAAGCCGCCGAGCAGGCCGGCATCCCGCGCACCGAGGACTTCAACCGCGGCGACAATTTCGGCGTGGGCTACTTCGAGGTCAACCAGCGCCGCGGCATCCGCTGGAATACCGCCAAGGCCTTCCTGCGCCGCGCGGCCGAACGGCCCAACCTGACCATCGTCAYCGGGGCGCAGGTCAGCGCGCTGAGCTTCGACGGCCGCCGCTGCAGTGGCGTGGCCTATCTCGGCGGCGGCACCGCGCATGCGGTGGCCGCGCGCGAGGAGGTCATCCTGGCGGCCGGCGCGGTCAATACGCCACAGCTGCTGGAGCTGTCCGGCGTCGGCCAACCCGAACGCCTGCAGGCGCTCGGGATCGCGGTGCGCCACGCCTTGCCGGGCGTGGGCGAGAACCTGCAGGACCACCTGCAGCTGCGCACCGTGGTCAAGGTGGAGGGCGTGCGCACGCTCAATACGCGCGCGGGCAGCTGGTGGGGCAAGCTGGGCATCGGCCTGCAGTACGCGATCAACCAGAGCGGGCCGATGAGCATGGCGCCGTCGCAGCTCGGCGCCTTCGCGCGTTCGGATGCCGCGCAGGGCCGGGCCAACCTGGAGTATCACGTGCAGCCGCTCTCGCTCGACAAGTTCGGCGATCCGCTGCACAGCTTCAACGCGTTTACCGCGAGCGTGTGCAACCTGCGCCCGACCTCGCGCGGCAGCGTGCACATCGGCGACCCCGACTTCCGCAAGGCGCCGGTGATCGCGCCGAACTACCTGTCCACCGAAGCGGACCGCAAGGTGGCGGCGGATTCGCTGCGGCTGACGCGGCGCATCGTGGCCTCGCCCGCGCTGGCGCCATACAAGCCGCAGGAATGGCTGCCCGGCCCGGCTTTCGAGACCGATGAACAGCTGGCGCAGGCTGCCGGCGAGATCGGCACCACCATCTTCCACCCGGTCGGCACTTGCCGCATGGGGCGCGCCGACGACCCGGGCGCGGTAGTCGACCAGCGCCTGCGCGTGATCGGCATCGACGGGCTGCGCGTGGTCGATGCGTCGGTGATGCCGCTGATCACCTCGGGCAACACCAATTCGCCCACCATCATGATCGCCGAGCGCGCCAGCGACATGATCCGGGAAGACCGCCGCCGGCGCATGGCCGGCGCGGCGGGCGAGGGCGCGGCGCCGGCCGCGCCCGCCAATCTGCAGGTTTCCTCCGCCGAAGCCCGCGCGCGCGGCACGCTCAATGACGTGGGTCAAGAGAAAGACGGAGCCACGACACAGACCTGACATCTGGTTCATGTTTCATAATCAGTGCAAACCCGGATGTTTTGCGACGCAGCAGACGCACACAATAGACGCCCATATGCCGTGCAGCAGCGCTCACATTGGCGCGCCCCTCCCAGGGCGCGTCGCGCCTTGGTGAGCATGCCGGGCGGCGGCGACAAGAAGAGAAGCGGCGTGCAAGCCGCAATAGCCACGGGGAGCGCAACTGGATTGGCGTGACTCGTGCGGTGGTGGCGCAAACAGCGCCACGGTTCTGACCATTTGGCGGTGCCGACCAGAAGCCGGTGCCGCAGCAAGAGGGCGGGCAGGAGACCATGAACGAGCAAGACACGATCCTGGAAACGCGGAACCTCACCAAGGAATTCAAGGGGTTCACCGCGGTGAGCGACGTCAACCTGAAGGTGCGGCGCGGCTCCATCCATGCCTTGATCGGCCCCAACGGCGCCGGCAAGACGACATGCTTCAACCTGCTGACCAAGTTTCTCGAGCCGACCACGGGGACCATCCTCTTCAACGGCATCGACATCACGCGTGAGAAGCCGGCGCAGATCGCGCGGCGCGGCGTGATCCGCTCGTTCCAGATCTCGGCGGTATTCCCGCACCTGACGGTGCTGGAGAACGTGCGTATCGGCCTGCAGCGGCAGCTCGGCACTTCCTATCATTTCTGGAGCAGCGAGCGCACGCTCGATGCGCTCAATGCGCGCGGCATGGAACTGCTCGATCAGGTCGGCCTGACCGACGCGGCGCAGATCGTCACCGTCAACCTGCCGTACGGCCGCAAGCGCGCGCTCGAGATCGCCACCACGCTGGCGATGGAGCCGGAGCTGATGCTGCTCGACGAGCCCACGCAGGGCATGGGCCACGAGGACGTGGCGCGCGTCACCGACCTGATCCGCAAGGTCGCGGTGGGACGCACCATCCTGATGGTCGAACACAATATGAACGTGGTGTCGTCGATCGCCGACAAGATCACCGTATTGCAGCGCGGCGCGATCCTGGCCGAAGGGCCGTACGCCGAGGTATCGAAAGACCCGCGCGTGATGGAAGCCTATATGGGCACCGTCGAGGCCGAACTGCAGGGCGCGCACTGAGGAGCCAGGATGAGTACAACGCCCGCACTTGAAATCAAGGACCTGCACGCCTGGTACGGCGAATCGCACATCCTGCACGGCGTGGACCTGACCGTGAACCCCGGCGAGGTGGTCACGCTGCTGGGCCGCAACGGCGCCGGGCGCACCACCACGCTGCGCGCCATCATGGGCCTGACCGGCCAGCGCAAGGGTTCGATCCGCGTCAATGGCACCGAGACCATCGGCATGCCGACACACAAGATCGCGCACTGCGGCATCGGCTACTGCCCGGAGGAGCGCGGCATCTTCGCCAGCTTGTCGTGCGAGGAAAACCTGATGCTGCCGCCATTGCTCAAAGCCAAGGGCAGCGGCGTCGGCGCCGGCATGAGCGAAGCCGAGATCTACGAGATGTTCCCCAACCTGAAGGAGCGCCGCCAGAGCCAGGGCACGCGCCTGTCGGGCGGCGAGCAGCAGATGCTGGCGGTGGGGCGCATCCTGCGTACCGGCGCCAACCTGCTGCTGCTCGACGAGATCTCCGAGGGTCTCGCGCCGGTGATCGTGCAGGCGCTGGCGCGCATGATCCTGATGCTCAAGAAGAAGGGCTACACGGTGGTGATGGTGGAGCAGAACTTTCGCTTCGCCGCGCCGCTGGCCGACCGGTTTTACGTGATGGAGCACGGCACCATCGTCGAGCGTTTCGCCGCGGCGGAACTGCAGGCCAAGATGCCGGTGCTCAACGAGTTGCTTGGGGTCTGATGCGGCGCGCCTGACAGGTATGGCGCGCATGCATCGCAGGCATTGTTTTAGGGCAGGAACGGGTGGCGACAAGGGCCGCCGAAACTAAGGAGACAAGCAATGAAGATGACTCGGCTGGCGGTTGCTCTGGCGGCTATCGTAGCGGGCGTGGCAATGGGTTCGGCTTCGGCCCAGGTCTCGGGCGATACGGTCAAGATCGGCTACATCACCGATATGTCCGGCCTGTACGCCGACATCGACGGCCCGGGCGGTCTCGAGGCCATCAAGATGGCGATCGAGGATGCCGGCGGCAAGGTGCTGGGCAAGCCGATCGAACTGGTCTCGGCGGATCACCAGAACAAGGCCGACATCGCCGCCTCGAAGGCGCGCGAGTGGATGGACCAGCAGAACCTGGACATGCTGCTGGGCGGCACCAACTCCGCTACCGGCCTGGCCATGGCCAAGGTCGCATCGGAGAAGAAGAGGGTCTACTTCAACATCGGCGCAGGCTCGGCGCGCCTGACCAACGAAGAGTGCTCGCCGTACACGGTGCACTATGCGTATGACACGATTGCGCTGGCCAAGGGCACCGGCAGCGCGGTGGTCAAGCAGGGCGGCAAGTCGTGGTTCTTCCTGACCGCCGACTATGCCTTCGGCCACTCGCTGGAACAGGATACCGCCGCGGTGGTGAAGGCCAACGGCGGCACGGTGGTGGGCCAGGTGCGCCATCCGCTCAACGCCTCCGACTTCTCCTCCTTCCTGCTGCAGGCGCAGTCGTCSRAGGCGCAGATCCTGGGYCTGGCCAATGCCGGYGGCGACACSATCAACKCGATCAAGGCGGCCAAGGAATTYGGCATCACCAAGWCGATGAAGATCGCYGGSCTGCTGATGTTCATCAACGACGTGCACAGCCTGGGSCTGAAGAACACCGAAGGCCTGCTGATGACSGACAGCTGGTACTGGGACATGAACGACGAGACCCGCAAGTTCGCCAACCGCTTCTTCGGCAAGATGAAGAAGATGCCGAGCAGCTTGCAGGCCGCCGACTACTCCGCCATCCGCACCTACCTGAAGGCGGTGGAGACGGCCAAGACGGACGATCCGGACAAGGTCATGGCCGAACTGAAGAAGGCCAAGATCAACGACTTCTACACCAAGGGCTATATCCGCCAGGACGGCCGTGGCATCCACGACATGTACCTGATGCAAGTGAAGTCGCCGGCGGAATCGAAGAAGCCGTGGGATTACCTGAAGGTGGTCGCCACCATTCCGGGTGACCAGGCTTTCGCCACGGTGGCGGAGTCGAAGTGCGCGCTGCTCAAGAAGTAAGCGCCTGAGCTGAGTGTGTTGTCCCTGCCGCGGCGGCTCGTGACCCGGGCGCCGCGGCTTCGCTTCATTTGACTGCGCCTTCCCGGGAGGCCACGACGAATCCCGGCTGGTGCGCGAACGGTAACGCCCGCGATGGACATCTTCGGTATTCCTCTGCCCGCCATGCTGTCCCAGCTGCTGCTGGGGCTGGTCAACGGTGCCTTCTATGCGATGTTGAGCCTCGGCCTGGCGGTGATCTTCGGCCTGCTCAACGTCATCAATTTCGCCCACGGGGCGCTGTTCATGCTTGGCGCGGTGCTGGCCTGGATGGGCATGAACTACTTCGAGCTCAACTACTGGGTGATGCTGGTGTTGTCGCCGCTGGTGGTGGCGCTGCTCGGCGTGTTGATCGAGCGCACCATGCTGCGCTGGATCTACAAGCTCGACCATATCTACGGCCTGCTGCTCACGCTGGGCATCACGCTGGTGGTCGAAGGCATCTTCCGCTCGATCTACGGCGTGTCCGGCCTGCCGTATTCGCCACCGGAACTGCTGACCGGCGCCACCGACCTCGGCTTCATGATCCTGCCCAACTACCGGGCCTGGGTGGTGCTGGCCTCGCTGGTGGTGTGCTTCTCCACCTGGTTCCTGATCGAGAAGACCAAGCTTGGCGCCTACCTGCGCGCCGGCACCGAGAACCCCAAGCTGGTGGAAGCATTCGGCGTCAACGTGCCGCTGATGGTGACGCTGACCTACGGCTTCGGCGTGGCGCTGGCGGCGTTCGCCGGCGTGCTGGCCGCACCGGTGATCCAGATCTCGCCGCTGATGGGGCAGAACCTGATCATCATCGTGTTCGCGGTGGTGGTGATCGGCGGCATGGGCTCCATCATGGGTTCGATCCTGACCGGCCTGGGGCTGGGCGTGATCGAGGGCCTGACCAAGGTGTTCTATCCCGAGGCCTCCTCCACGGTGGTGTTCTTCATCATGGTCATCGTACTGATGTTGCGCCCGGCCGGGCTGTTCGGGAGGGAGAAGTGATGAGCCAACCATCGGGCGCGGCAGTGGCCGCGGGGCAGACAAGACAGGGGCAGGGCGTGCAGAAGAAACTGTGGTACGGATTGTTGCTGGTGGCGCTGATCGTGGCGCCGATGGCCGGGGCGTATCCGGTGTTCGTGCTCAAGGTGCTGTGCTTCGCGCTGTTCGCGTGCGCCTTCAATCTGCTGATCGGCTACACCGGGCTGCTGTCGTTCGGCCATGCGGCCTTCTTCGGCGGCGCGGCCTACATGGCCGGCCATGCCATGAAGGCCTGGGGCGTGACGCCGGAGGTCGGCCTGGTGCTGGGTACGCTGACGGGCGCCCTGATCGGCTACGTGGTGGGCTGGATCGCGATCCGGCGCCAGGGCATCTACTTCGCGATGATCACGCTGGCGCTGGCGCAGATGCTGTTCTTCTTCTGCCTTCAGGTGCCTTATACCGGCGGCGAGGATGGCCTGCAGGGGATCCCGCGCGGCAAGCTGTTCGGGGTGCTGCCGCTGGCCAGCGACCTGACGCTGTACTACGTGGCGCTGCTGATCATCGTGCTGGCATTCGCGCTGATCGTGCGGACGGTCCATTCGCCGTTCGGGCAGATCCTCAAGGCGATCAAGGAGAACGAGCCGCGTACCATCTCGCTGGGCTACGACACCGACCGCTTCAAGCTGATGGTATTTGTGCTGTCGGCGGCGCTGTCGGGACTGGCGGGATCCATCAAGGCGCTGGTGCTGGGCTTTGCCACGCTGACCGACGTGCACTGGTCGATGTCGGGCTCGGTGATCCTGATGACGCTGGTGGGCGGGCTGGGTACGCTGTCGGGTCCCCTGGTCGGTGCCTTCGTGGTGGTGGCACTCGAGAACAAGCTGGGCGATATCGGCAACTTCCTCGCCTCGCTCACCGGAATCGAGTGGTTTGGTTCGCTGGGCGAATCGGTGACCATGGTCACTGGCGTGATCTTCGTGATCTGCGTGCTGACCTTCCGCCGCGGCATCATGGGAGAGCTGCTGGCGCGCTTCGGCAAGGCCCGGGAGTGATTACGGGGCAACATGCCCGGTTTTGGGGCTAGGGTTTCTTCTAGCTTGTTCGGAACGCACCGCTTAGTTACATTCCATATACGGTTTTCGCAGGTTAAATGGAGGCGGAAGCGAGGAGACGACAGGCGCGCGGTCACTAGGCTGCAGTGTCATATAAGATGAGGGCGTTGCCGGGTGATCCCCGGCAACGCCTTTTTTAATGCCTGTTTCTGGTGCATCGCACGCCACCATGCGGAATCGGCATAAGAAGGGCGAGGGCCACATGAGACAATCTGCTTCTCTCCCCGACGCCTGCCATGTCCCCCGAATTCCCATCAGCGGTGCCTCCGGCGCCACATAAACCGCCTTCTGAGGACGCTTCCTCCGCTGCCGGCTCGTATCCCCATATCCGCCTTGCTACCGCCGCCGACGCGCCAGCGCTGAGCGACTGGCTGCAGGCCGCCCGGCCGCTGCCGGTGGCTGCCGCGCGCGCGYGGAGCGCGCTGGTGGAGAGCCTGCTGGCCAGGCCGGAGCGCGGGGCTTGCGTGGTGGCGGAAGCAGCGGGGCAGCAAGTGCTGGGCTGCTTGCCCGTCACGCTGGTGCCGCATCTCGGGCTCGCCGGGCTCGCGGCGTTCGTGGCGGAATGGTGGGCCCGGCCAGTTGCAGAGACGGGTACGGCGGCTGTGGCGAATGCGGCGCTTTTCCAGGGGTGCTGCGACCTGCTGGCCGACTGGTGCCGCGCGCATGGTGTACGGCACTTGCTGCTGTCGCCTGCCTTGCTGACGGTGCGGCAGGCCGAGGCAGCGGGCTTCGTGCCGTGTGCCGGCTTGTGGCACTGCAATCTGGCACCGGCGCACAAAGACCTCGGCTGACACGCGGCGGGGGCTTGCCGCAGGCCAGTCCCGGCGTGTCGCCTTCCTGCGTTGCCTCTCCTTCCTTCCCTTCTTCTCCTCCCTGGTCTTCCGAGCGTTCCATGGATTTCGTGTTTCTCGCGGTCGCGGCTTTTCTGGCCGGCATGATCGATGCCGTCGCCGGTGGCGGCGGCCTGGTGCAGATCCCCGCCCTGTTCTCCGCCTATCCCGATATGTCGCCGGCCACCCTGATCGGTACCAACAAGGTGGCTTCGCTGGCGGGCACGGCCAACGCCGCGGTGCGCTACGGGCGCAGCGTGCGCATCTACTGGGGCGCGACCATGCCGGCGATGCTGTCGGCCTTTGTCTTTTCGATGGCCGGTGCCTACGCGCTGACGCTGATTCCCGCCGGGCCGCTGCGCAAGTCGCTGCCGTTCGTGCTGGTGATCCTGCTGGTGTACACGGTGGCCAAGAAGAACCTGGGCACCGAGCATGCGCCCACGCTTTCGGGCAGCAAGGAGCGCGCGGCAGCGCTGCTCGCGGGGGCGGCAATCGGCTTCTACGATGGCGTGTTCGGACCCGGCACTGGCAGCTTCCTGATGATCGTGTTCGTACGGGTGTTCGGCTATGACTTCCTGCATGCGTCGGCATCGACCAAGGTGGTCAACCTTGCCACCAACCTGGCGGCCTTGCTGCTGCTGGCGGCCAAGGGCCACGTATGGTGGCAGCTCGGCCTGGTGATGGCGGTGGCGAACGTCGCCGGCAGCCAGCTGGGCAGCCGCCTCGCGCTCAAGCATGGCAGCGGCTTCGTGCGCCGCGTCTTCATCGTGGTGGTGGCGGCGCTGATCGTGAAGACCGCATGGGATGCCTTCGGGCACTGAGCGGGCAGGGCGCGGCCGCCGGATTCTCGTGGCGTGTCGCGTGGCGTGCCGCACCCTGGCGGCGCTCCGGGTTAATCCGGCTTTCCGGCCCATATCGCTATTGTTAGACTCGCTACGCATTTTCGACCGTGCGGTCGGTGAATGAGCGGCACCGGGTGGCGCAGCGCGCCGCCGGGGAAACGCGCAGGACGGGAGATCGCGGTGTGGTGCGGACTGGTTCCGCGCGCACCGGGCAGCAGGCAGGCGCCGGCGTTGCGCCTGGACACGGGTCCGCAAGGACACCGCAAGCATACAAAGACAAGAAGACCAGATTGAGGCATCCGACCGGCCGGAAGCCGGCACGGATGCCTTTTCCGTTTGCCGCTATGGAAGGAGACACGATGACATTCAAGCGCGCCAGCCTGTTGGCTCTCGCCGCCGCCGCCTTGTGCGCGGGCACCGCCAACGCTCAGGTCAAGGTGGGGGTGACGGTTTCGGCCACGGGACCGGCGGCTTCGCTGGGCATCCCGGAAAAGAACACGATCTCGCTGCTGCCGAAGGAAATCGCCGGCAAGAAGATCGAGTACATCGTGCTCGACGATGCCTCCGATACCACTACCGCCGTCAAGAAC
>NZ_JBFTND010000204.1:0-18296 GCF_056397305.1 Cupriavidus sp. 05N40 | reverse complement strand
GTCCACCAAGTCCACCGAGCCCACCGCCGCCTGCCGCGGACGGATCCTGCGGCACGGCCGCTCCCGCGTCGCCGCCTTTATGGCGCATTGCCAGCATGGCGATCAGGCCCAGCGCCATCATCATCTTCGGGTTCAGGCCGCCCGCGCCTGCTTCGCCGCTGCCGCGCTGCCCGAGCACCCCGCCCAGCACGCTATCGAGTAGTCCCATGGTCGACTCCTTCGGTGAAATGCGGCAACGGACCCGGATGGTCCCTTGCCGTCAAAATCCGCCCAGTACCGCGTTGAGCGCGGCCAGGCAAGCCAGCCCCGCGGTCTCGGTACGCAAGATGCGCGGTCCGAGTGACACGCCGGTGAACCCCGCGCGCAGCGCCGCCGCTTCTTCGTCCGGCGCCAGCCCGCCCTCGGGCCCGATCAGCAGCGTCACGCCGCCGTCCAGCAGGCGCTGGCGCTGCTCTGTTGCAAACGATACCAGCGATTGCGTGGCGCGCGGCGAGACCAGCAGGCGCGCGCCGGCGCCCGCCGCCGGCTTGCCCTGTTGCGCCAGCCAGCCTTCCAGGCTGGCCACCGGCGCCACGACGGGGAGCCGGTTGCGCCCGCATTGCTCGCAGGCCGCTTCCACCAGCGCCTGCCAGTGCGCCTGGCGTTTCTGTGCCCGCTCGGCCGACAGCCGCACCACCGAGCGCGCCGCCTGCAGCGGCTGGATCGTGCCGATGCCRAGYTCGACSGCTTTCTCGATSAGCCAGTCCATCTTGTCGCCGCCKGCCAGSCCYTGTGCCAGCGTGACGTGGAACGGCAGTTCGGTTTCGGCGGGATCGTGGTCGCCGATACGCGCCAGCGCGTGGCGCTTGCCGATATCGACCAGCGTGGCGGCGTGGCTGCCGCCACGGCCATCGAACAGGGTGACGTCGTCACCGGGGTTGAGCCGCAGCACCTGCACATGGCGGACCACGGCTTCCGGCAGCGACAGCTCGGTCTGCGCGGCCAGCGCGCCATCGACGAAGAAACGAGGCGGCATCAGACAGTTCCGTCCTGGCCGGTCGTGGCTAGCGTCTGCGCCGCCGCCGGATTGTCCAGCGGCTTGCCGAAGCCCCAGCGGTAGCCGTCGGGATCCTCGACCATGCAATAGCGGTCGCCCCAGAACTGGTCGGCGGGCGCCATCAGGCTGACCGCGCCGGCGGCGATGGCACGCGTGTGCATGGCATCGACATCGTCGCAATAGACGTAGAAGGTCTGCGGGCATTCGACGCCGAGCGAGCGCGGCGTGCGCGCGGTACTGCCCCAGGCGCCCTCGGGCGCGAACATCACGACCAGTTCGCCGCGATAGTGCATCTCGGCATGGGTGGGCACACCGTTTTCGTCGACTACGTTCCCCGCACTGAAACCGAAGGCGCGGTGATAGAAGTCGAGCGCGCTGCGCCCGTTACCCACCGTCAGGTAGGGAGTGAGCCAGGGGGTGTTGGCCGGTCTTGTCATGATCGTCTCCTGTCATCTCCGGTTGCGGGAAGCCGCGCGGGGCCTGCCTGGGCGGCAAGACCGGCGGTGCGAATGAGCATCTTACGCGGGTGCGCCAGCGCTGTCGAAGAGGGCCTGCAGGTGCAGGGGCAGGGCGAACAGCGCCGGGTGGGGCGCCACGTGGTGGCAGCGCAGCGCGCCGCAGCCGGATCGGGCCCGGCGTCGTGCCGATGCCGGGCGAGAGCCATCCGGTCCACTGCAGGCGGCCCCCGGGCGGCCCCGCCGGGGGGCCAGACTGCCGCGTTCCTTCTGGTAAAATTGCGCTTTTCCCGCCGCCAGGTTCCCGCCGCATGTCCCACCTCGCTCATCCCGCCGCCAGTCCGCACGCTTCGCAGYCCGTCCAACTCATGGCCAACGCCATCCGCGTCCTGGCCATGGACGCCGTCCAGCAGGCCAATTCAGGCCATCCCGGCATGCCCATGGGCATGGCGGATATCGCGGTGGCGTTGTGGGGCCGTCATCTGAAGCATAACCCGGTCAATCCCAAGTGGGCCGACCGCGACCGCTTCGTGCTGTCCAACGGCCACGGCTCGATGCTGCTCTACGCGCTGCTGCACCTGACCGGCTACGACCTGCCGCTGGCCGAGCTGAAGAACTTCCGCCAGCTGCACAGCAAGACCGCGGGCCATCCGGAATACGGCATCACGCCGGGTGTCGAGACCACCACCGGCCCGCTGGGCCAGGGCCTGACCAACGCGGTCGGCATGGCGCTGGCCGAACGCCTGCTGGGCGAGGAATTCAACCGCCCAGGCTTCGACATCGTGAACCATCACACCTATGTGTTCATGGGCGATGGCTGCCTGATGGAAGGCATCAGCCACGAGGCCTGCTCGCTGGCCGGCACGCTCAAGCTGAACAAGCTGATCGCCCTGTGGGACGACAACGGCATCTCGATCGACGGCGACGTCGAGCACTGGTTCGCCGACGACACGCCGAAGCGCTTCGAAGCCTACGGCTGGAACGTGATCCGCGCGGTGGACGGCCATGACGCCGCCGCCGTCGACGCCGCCATCGCGCAGGCCAAGTCCAGCGACCGCCCGACCCTGATCTGCTGCCGCACCCTGATCGGCAAGGGCGCGCCCAACAAGGAAGGCGGTCACGATGTGCATGGCGCGCCGCTTGGTGGCGCTGAAATCCTGGCCACGCGCGAGGCCCTGGGCTGGACCCATTCCCCGTTCGAAGTGCCTGCCGAAGTCTATGCGGCGTGGGACGCCAAGGCCCGCGGTGGCTCGCTCGAGAAGGCCTGGAACGCGCTGTTCGAGGCTTATGCCGAGCGTTTCCCGTACGAAGCCGGCGAATTCCAGCGCCGCATGCGCGGCGAGCTGCCCGGCGCCTTCGACGCTGCCGTGGACGCCTTCCTGGCCAAGTGCGAAGAGAAGGCCGAGACCATCGCCACCCGCAAGGCCAGCCAGAACACCATCGAGGCCTTCGGCCCGGTGCTGCCCGAGTTCCTGGGCGGCTCGGCCGACCTGACCGGCTCCAACCTGACCAACTGGTCGGGCAGCAAGGCCGTGCGCGCCGAAGCCTGGGGCAATCACATCAACTACGGCGTGCGCGAGTTCGGCATGAGCGCCATCATGAACGGCATCACGCTGCATGGTGGCTACATTCCCTACGGCGGCACCTTCCTGACCTTCTCCGACTACAGCCGCAACGCGCTGCGCATGGCGGCGCTGATGAGGATCCGCACGCTGTTCGTGTTCACCCATGACTCCATCGGCCTGGGTGAAGACGGCCCGACCCACCAGTCGATCGAGCATGTCGCCAGCCTGCGCCTGATCCCCAACATGGATGTCTGGCGTACCGCCGACACCACGGAAACCGCGGTGGCGTGGGCCCAGGCCGTGCGCCGCGAGAACGGCCCGAGCTGCCTGATCTTCAGCCGCCAGAACCTGCCGTTCCAGAAGCGCAGCGACGCCACCCGCGCCAATATCGCGCGCGGCGGCTATGTGCTGCGCGAAGGCAACAATCCCAGGACCGGCCTGCCGGACGCCGTGGTCATCGCCACCGGCTCGGAAGTCGGCCTGGCCGTGGGCGCGGCCGAGCAACTGGCCATCGACGGCGTGCACGTGCGCGTGGTCTCGGTGCCGGCGACGACGGTGTTCGACAAGCAGGACGCCGCCTACAAGACCTCGGTGCTGCCGGCGGGCGTGCCGCGCGTGGCAGTCGAGGCTGGGATCACCGATTTCTGGTGGAAGTACCAGGTCCAGGCCGTGGTCGGCATCGACACCTTCGGCGAATCGGCTCCCGCTGGCGTATTGTTCAAGCACTTCGGCTTCACGGTCGAGAACGTCGTGCGCACGGTGCGCGACACGCTCGGCCAGTAATACGCAGCTCCGGACCGATGTGGCGGCCGCGGCCGCCCGGTCCGGCAAACGCTTTCTTGCATCCATCGATCGTTAGCCTACTCAGGAGATAGACATGACCATCAAGATCGGCATCAACGGCTTCGGCCGCATCGGGCGCATGGTGTTCCGCGCCGCCGCCGCCAACTTCAAGGAAATCGAAGTGGTCGGCATCAACGACCTGCTCGAGCCTGACTACCTGGCGTACATGCTGAAGTACGACTCGGTGCATGGCCGCTTCGACGGCGAAGTGTCGGTCGACGGCAATACCCTGGTCGTCAACGGCAAGAAGATCCGCCTGACCGCGGTCAAGGATCCGTCCGAGCTGAAGTGGGGCGAGATCGGCGCCGACGTGGTGATCGAGTCCACCGGCATCTTCCTGACCAAGGAAGGCGCGCAGAAGCACATCGACGCTGGTGCCAAGAAGGTCATCATGTCGGCGCCGTCCAAGGACGACACCCCCATGTTCGTGTACGGCGTGAACCACGAGACGTACAAGGGCGAGGCGATCATCTCCAACGCCAGCTGCACCACCAACTGCCTGGCGCCCGTGGCCAAGGTGCTGAACGACAAGTGGGGCATCAAGCGCGGCCTGATGACCACCGTGCACGCCACCACCGCCACGCAGAAGACCGTCGATGGCCCGTCCAACAAGGACTGGCGCGGTGGCCGCGGCATCCTGGAAAACATCATCCCGTCGAGCACCGGCGCCGCCAAGGCCGTGGGCGTGGTGATCCCCGAGCTGAACAAGAAGCTGACCGGCATGTCGTTCCGCGTGCCGACCTCCGACGTGTCGGTGGTCGACCTGACCGTCGAGCTGGAAAAGGGCGCAACCTACGCCGAGATCTGCGCCGAAATGAAGGCACAGAGCCAGGGCGCGCTCAAGGGCGTGCTGGGCTACACCGAAGACAAGGTGGTCGCCACGGACTTCCGCGGCGATGCACGCACCTCGATCTTCGATGCCGAAGCCGGCATCGCGCTGGACGCGACCTTCGTCAAGGTCGTGAGCTGGTACGACAACGAGTGGGGCTATTCCAACAAGGTGCTGGAAATGGCCCGCGTGGTGGCCAAGTAAGCTGTAAGGCTGCCTGCGCCGGCAGGAAGTAGGCGCCGCCGTGGTCCGGGGTTTGCGGATCATCATGCTCGCTTCCTGCCGGCAATTCCGGCGATCGTGCGCTGGGGCGTGGCCGGCGATGCCAGTGGAAACGCTGTTCCGCTCCCGGCTTTGCTCTTACACTGATAAAGTGCTGGAAATACCAATGTGCAGCCTATGCAAGTGACCCATAATTCATTTGCAACTTCCAATCTAACCTGGGCGAGATCATGGTGAATGTGGATACCAAGCTTCTCGTGATTTTCACCGAGTTGCTGAGCAAGCGAAACGCGACCTATGTCGCGGAAAAAATGCACATGACCGCGCCCGCGGTATCGCATTCGCTGGGTCGCCTGCGCGAGATCTTCGACGATCCCCTTTTCATCCGCGTGCCGCACGGCCTGACGCCGACGCCGCGGGCCCTGGAGCTGGGCCCCAAGATCCGCGACATGCTCGACCTGTGGTCCTCGATCAACGAGGGCGACGCCGACAATTTCGATCCCGCCGTTGCCACTGGCACGCTCAATATCGGCTTCGCCGCCGAACTGGGCGATACGGTGTTCAACCGCTTCATCCTGCGCATCAAGCAACTGGCGCCGGAACTGCATATCAAGCTGGTCGAGTCCCACTCGTGGGAATCCGACGTGGCCGCCATGCGCGGCAACGAACTGGACCTGGCGTTCTCGCCGTTCCCGACCCGGCATCCCGAGATCGTGGAAGAGATGGTGACCTCGCTGAACCTCTGGGTTTGCGCGCGCAAGAACCATCCCGTACTCAAGGGCACCTGCACGCTGGAGCAATACCTCGACTGCGGCCACATCTTCATGGCGCATTCGGGTGGCAGCGGCCGTCCCGCGCCGTCGCTGATCCCGCTGGACTACGCCTTGCAGCAGCGCGGGCTCAAGCGCAACGCCACGCTGACGGTGCATTCGTGGCGCGCGCAGTCCGAGTTGGCGGCGCAGACCGACATGATCTTTACGGTCAATGCGCTGACCAAGGACATGGCCTGCGAGACCTACGGCCTCAAGGCCTTCCCGTTACCCGCCGAGCTCAATACCACGCTGGGCCTGAACATGTTCTGGCACCGCAGCCGCAACACCCATCCGATGCTGGTGTGGGCGCGCGGCCTGTTCCGCCAGGTCGTCGGCGAATTCGTCGGCGTGCCG
This sequence comes from Cupriavidus sp. 05N40, assembly GCF_056397305.1. Taxonomy (NCBI): domain Bacteria; kingdom Pseudomonadati; phylum Pseudomonadota; class Betaproteobacteria; order Burkholderiales; family Burkholderiaceae; genus Cupriavidus; species Cupriavidus sp. 05N40. The sequence goes on along the minus strand of NZ_JBFTND010000204.1, from coordinate 12,180 downwards.
GCCGCCGCGCGTGGCGGCCTGCATATCGTGGCCGAGCAGGACGAGCGCGAGACCTGAGCACAGCCCCGGGGGCGATTGCCCGAGGCAAAGAAAAACCGGCGCGGTGCGCCGGTTTTTTTTATGTTCGTCCGCGGCGGATGCAGTTACCGCCGGAAGGCCAGTGTCAGCGCTTGGGGCGGAACTGGCAGTCGTGCTTGGTGCAGTTGCCGTACAGGGACAGCGCGTGTTCCTGCAGCGCGAAGCCGCGCTCGCTGGCGATGCTCTGCTGGCGGCGCTCGATCTCGGAATCGTAGAATTCCTCCACGCGGCCGCAGTCGATGCAGACCAGGTGGTCGTGATGCTTGCCTTCGTTCAGTTCGAAGATGGCCTTGCCGGACTCGAAGTTGTTGCGTGAGAGCAGGCCTGCCTGCTCGAACTGGGTGAGAACGCGATAGACGGTTGCAAGGCCGATATCCATCTGTTCGCTGAGCAGGATGCGGTAAACATCTTCCGCGCTCAGGTGGCGCTGCTCGCTGGTCTGAAAGATCTCGAGGATCTTCAGGCGTGGAACGGTCGCTTTGAGACCGATATTTTTGAGGTCCGCCGGACTCGGCATGGGCGTGACTCCCTAGAGTACAATGTCTGGATTATTGAATCATAAGGGTTTTGGCGGTAAAAGTCGCCTCGGGGGTTGCCTGGGGCGCCGCCGGCTGCCCTAGGCTGCTCCCGCGATGATGCATCGCCCCAGCCGTCTCGTGGCAAACRCCGCGAGGGCCGGAATCGGCACTTTCCTCTCCCTTCTAGAAGCGAGATACATGCGTTCATTTCGTTCGTCCGCCATGCGTCCGACGCTGGTTACCTCTGTGCTGGCTGCTGCTCTGCTGACTGCAGCATGCTCCACTTACGACAATACGTCACGCAAAGTCGCCAACGCGATCACGCCGTACCGTATCAATATCGTGCAAGGCAACTTCGTCTCGCGCGAGGCCGTGTCCCAGCTGCGTGAAGGGATGACGCGCGACCAGGTCAAGTTCCTGCTCGGCACGCCGCTGCTGGCGGACGTCTTCCACGGCAATCGCTGGGATTACGTCTTCTCGTTCCGCCGCGGCAACACCCCGGTGGTGCAGCAGCGCCGCTACACGGTGTTCTTCGACGGCGACAAGCTGGCCAAGTTCGGCGGGGACGAACTCCCGTCCGAATACGAGCTGATCGCGGAAATCGACGGCTACAAGGCCATGCAGGCCAACCAGCGCCCGCTGCGCAAGGACATGGATGTGGTTGCGCCGGCTTCGGCGCCTGCCGCGGCGCCGGTGGATTCGACGGCCGCCGTTGCGCCGGGCGCAGCCAGCCCGTCCGTGCCTGCCGACACCGCGCCGGCAGGCGCTGCCGCGGCCCCCGCTGGCAGCGCGACCGCCGCCGGCAGCAAGTTGACCGAAGAATCGGCATCGGCGCCGGTAGCCGGCCCGAACTCCGCCAACTGAGCAGCCCGCAAGGCAGTCCGCCCGGCCGCCAGTGCAGGCGGCCAGGCGGGCTTGCCGACCCCCGAATACCGGCCGGCCTCACCGCCGGCTTTTTTATGATTGCTGACACGCCATGAATATCGCCATCGCAGGTGCCTCCGGCCGCATGGGCCGCATGCTGATCGAACACGTCCTCGCCACCGAAGGCGTGACCCTGTCGGGCGCGCTGGATGTGCCGGGCGCGCCGGCCCTGGGCCAGGACGCCGGGCTGGTGCTGGGCCGCAACACCGGAGTGACGATCACTTCCGACATCGAAGCGGCACTGGCCGGCGCCGATTGCCTGATCGATTTCACCCGCCCCGAGGGCACGCTGGCGCACGTCGCGGTGGCCGCGCGGCTCGGCGTCAAGATGGTGATCGGCACCACTGGCTTCGACGAAGCCGGCCGCGCCGCGCTGGCGGAGGCCGCCAAGCGCATCGGCGTGGTCTTCGCCGCCAATATGAGCGTTGGTGTCAATGCCACGTTCAAGCTGCTGGAAATGGCCGCCAAGCTGCTGTCCTCCGGCTACGACATCGAAGTCATCGAGGCGCATCACCGGCACAAGGTCGACGCGCCGTCCGGCACCGCCCTCGCGATGGGCGAAGTGGTGGCCAAGGCGCTGGGCCGCGACCTGAAGACCTGCGGCGTGTTTGCGCGCGAAGGCCATACCGGGCCGCGCGACCCCAACTCCATCGGCTTCGCCACCGTGCGCGGCGGTGATATCGTGGGCGACCACACCGTGATGTTCGCCGGCATCGGCGAGCGCATCGAGATCACCCACAAGTCGTCGAGCCGCCAGTCCTACGCCGACGGCGCGGTGCGCGCGGCGCGCTTCCTGGCCGACAAGCCCGCCGGCCTGTTCGACATGCAGGACGTGCTGGGCCTGAAGTAACGGGGCCCGCCGCGCCGTCTGCCCCGACGGTTRTAATCGGCGTTTTCGGCATTCCAGCGCAGGCGGGCGCCGCAAGGCAGCCCGCCGCTTTTCTTTTCCACGCTTTGGCCCGCCAACGCGCTTCGCCCGCTGTCCTGAACATGCAAGACAAATACCTTCCCTCCGCCGTTGAACAAGCCGCCCAGCAACACTGGCAAGCGATCGATGCCTACCGCGTGACGGAGCAGGCGAAGCTGGCCGACGGCAGCGAGAAGCCCAAGTTCTATGCCTGCTCGATGCTGCCGTACCCGTCGGGCAAGCTGCATATGGGGCACGTGCGCAACTACACCATCAACGACGTGATGGCGCGCCAGCTGCGCATGACGGGACACAACGTGCTGATGCCGATGGGCTGGGACGCGTTCGGCATGCCCGCCGAAAACGCCGCGCTCAACAACGGCGTGGCGCCGGCGGCCTGGACCTACGACAACATCGCGTACATGAAGCGCCAGATGCAGTCGATGGGCCTGGCCATCGACTGGTCGCGCGAGGTCGCCACCTGCAGCCCGGACTACTACCGCTGGAACCAGTGGCTGTTCCTCAAGATGCTGGAAAAGGGCATCGCCTACCGCAAGACCGGCACCGTCAACTGGGACCCGGTCGACCAGACCGTGCTGGCCAACGAGCAGGTCATCGACGGGCGCGGCTGGCGCTCGGGCGCGCTGGTGGAGAAGCGCGAGATCCCGATGTACTACCTGCGCATCACCCAGTACGCCGAAGAGCTGCTGGGCGACCTCGATGGCCTGGGCTGGCCCGAGCGCGTCAAGATCATGCAGCAGAACTGGATCGGCAAGAGCGTCGGCGTGCGCTTCGCCTTCCCGCACGCGATTGCCGGCGATGACGGCAAGCTGATCGGCGACGGCAAGCTGTACGTGTTCACCACGCGCGCCGACACCATCATGGGCGTGACCTTCTGCGCGGTTGCCGCCGAGCATCCGCTGGCCACGCACGCGGCTGCCACCAACCCGGCGCTGGCTGCCTTCATCGACGAGTGCAAGCACGGCTCGGTGATGGAAGCCGACATGGCCACCATGGAAAAGAAGGGCATGCCCACCGGCCTGAAGGTGGTGCATCCGCTCACCGGCGAGCAGGTCGAGGTGTGGGTCGGCAACTACGTGCTGATGAGCTACGGCGACGGCGCCGTGATGGGCGTGCCCGCGCACGACGAGCGCGACTTCGCCTTCGCCAACAAGTACGGCCTGCCGATCAGGCAGGTCGTCGATGTGAAGGGCCAGCCCTTCTCCACCGAAGCCTGGCAGGAGTGGTACGGCGACAAGGAGCACGGCGTCTGCGTCCACAGCGGCAAGTACGACGGCCTGGCTTACCAGGCCGCGGTGGAGGCCATCGCCGCCGACCTCGGAGAGAAAGGCATCGGCGAGAAGAAGACCACCTGGCGCCTGCGCGACTGGGGCATCTCGCGCCAGCGCTACTGGGGCACGCCGATCCCGCTGATCCACTGCGAGGACTGCGGCGTGGTGCCGGTGCCCGAGCAGGACCTGCCGGTGGTGCTGCCCGAGGACCTGGTGCCGGACGGCACCGGCAACCCGCTGGCCAAGGATCCGCGCTTCCTCGCGTGCACCTGCCCGTCGTGCGGCAAGCCGGCGCGCCGCGAGACCGACACCATGGATACCTTCATCGATTCGTGCTGGTACTACATGCGCTATACCAGCCCGGACGCGGCTGCCATGGTCGATGGCCGCAACGATTACTGGATGCCGATGGACCAGTACATCGGCGGCATCGAACACGCCATCCTGCACCTGCTGTACGCCCGCTTCTGGACCAAGGTCATGCGTGACATGGGCCTGGTCAAGTTCGGCGAGCCGTTCACCAACCTGCTCACCCAGGGCATGGTGCTCAACGACACCTACTACCGCGAGGACGCGGCCGGCAAGAAGACCTGGTACAACCCGGCCGAGGTGGACGTCAGCACCGACGAGCGTGGCCGTCCGCTGGGCGCCGTGCTCAACGCAGACGGCCAGCCGGTGGTGATCGGCGGCGTGGAGAAGATGTCGAAGTCCAAGAACAACGGCATCGACCCGCAGGCGCTGATCGACCAGTATGGCGCCGACACCGCGCGCCTGTTCGTCATGTTCGCCGCGCCGCCCGAGCAGCAGCTCGAGTGGAGCGGCTCCGGCGTGGAAGGCGCGTCGCGCTTCCTGCGCCGCGTGTGGAACTACGGCCATGCCAATGCCGAGGCAATCGCGGCGGYCGGCAATGGCGCGCAGTATGGCGATGGCGACAGCACGCTGCGCCGCGAGCTGCACAGCGTGCTCAAGCAGGCCAACTACGACTACCAGCGCATCCAGTACAACACGGTGGTGTCCGCCACCATGAAGATGCTCAATGCGCTGGAAGACGCCAAGGCCGCCACCCCGGCCGCGCGCCGCGAAGGCTTCGGCATCCTGCTGCGCGTGCTGTATCCAGTGGTGCCGCACATTACCCACGGCCTGTGGCAGGAACTGGGCTACGCCACGCAGTACGGCGACCTGCTCGACGCTCCGTGGCCGCAGGTGGACGAGTCCGCCCTGGTGCAGAGCGAGCTCGAACTCGTGCTGCAGGTCAACGGCAAGGTACGCGGCAGCCTGACGGTGCCGGCCAGTGCCGACCGTGCCGCCATCGAGGCCATGGCCGCCGCCAGCGAGATCGTGGCCAAGTTCGCCGCCGGCGCCGCGCCGAAGAAGATCGTGGTGGTGCCGGGGCGTCTCGTCAACGTGGTGTTGTAAGACGCTGCCGCCAAGCTCATGCCCGTGACCAAGCCAACGAGGGAGTTGCCCGGTATGGATCGACAATCCGATCGACAAGCCGATCGACCGACCGACCGACAGGCCGACCGGCAGACGGATCGAAAGACGCCGGGTGAGCCCGTGCGGGGCCGCCGCATGGCCCTGGCGGCACTGCTGGCGGCCGGCCTGGTGGCCGGCTGCGGCTTTCACATGCGGGGCAACGCGGATTTCGTGTTCAAGAAGCTGTACCTGAGCATCCCGCCCAATACGCTGATGGGCTCGGACCTGCGCCGCGCCATCCGCAATGGCTCGGATACGCAGGTCGTGGCCGATCCCAAGGAAGCCGACGCGCTGCTGGACGTGCTGCAGGACACCCGTACCAAGACGGTGCTGTCGCTCACCACCACCGGCGTGGTGCGCGAATACCGCCTGACGCAACGCTTTACCTTCCGCCTGCGCGATGCCGGCGGCCAGGAACTGATCGCCCCGTCGCAACTGGTGCTCACGCGCGACCTGACCTACAACGAAGCCAACACGCTGGCCAAGGACTACGAAGAGCAACAGCTCTACCGCGACATGCAGCGCGATATCGTGCAGCAGCTGATCCGCCGGCTGGCCGCGGTCAAGGCGATCTGAGCCACGCCCGGCATGCAGCTCAAACTCGACGGACTCGACGCCCATCTGCGCCAGGCCAAGGGACGTGGCCTGGCGCCGCTCTACGTGGTGCACGGCGACGAACACCTGCTGGTGCTGGAGGCGGTCGACCGGCTGCGCCAGGCGGCACGCGAGTCTGGCTTCACCGAGCGCGAGGTGCTGTCCGCCGAGCGCGGCTTCAACTGGGGCCAGGTGGTCCAGGCGCAGCAATCGATGTCGCTGTTCGGTGACCGCAAGATCGTCGAGCTGCGCATTCCTTCCGGCAAGCCCGGCAAGGACGGCGGCGAAGCGCTGCGCGCGGTGGCGGCCCAGCCCTCGCCGGATGTCGTGATGCTGGTCACATTGCCGCGGCTGGATTTCGCCACGGCAAAGTCGGCCTGGTTCCAGGCACTCGAAGGCGCCGGCGTCTCGCTCAAGATCGATGCGGTCGACCGCACCCGCCTGCCGGCGTGGGTCGGCGAGCGGCTGGCACTGCAGCAGCAGCGCGTGGAGCCGGGCGAGCCGGGCCGGCGCGCGCTGCAGTTCGTCGCCGACAAGGTGGAGGGCAACCTGCTGGCGGCCCACCAGGAAATCCAGAAGCTGGGCCTGCTCTATCCGGCCGGCGCGCTGACGTTCGAGCAAGTGCACGATGCGGTGCTCAATGTGGCGCGCTACGACGTGTTCAAGCTATCTGAAGCGATGCTCGGCGGCGACGTGCCGCGCCTGGTGCGCATGCTCGAAGGGCTGCGCGGAGAAGGCCAGGCCACGGTGCTGGTGCTGTGGGCGCTGACCGAGGAAATTCGCGTATTATCCAAGGTCCGGCAAGGGTTGGCGGCAGGCAAGCCGATCGGCGTGCTGACCCGCGAACTGCGTATCTGGGGCCCGCGCGAGAAGCTGGTGCCACAGGCAGCACAGCGGCTTTCAACGGCGCAGCTCGAAAGCGCGCTCGCCATGGCCGCCCGGCTGGACCGCCAGGTCAAGGGCCTGCGCGCCGAGGGCATGCCGGCCGAACCCTGGGACGGCCTGCTGCAGCTGGCTTTGCTTATCGCCAGGTAGGTTGCGCGCCAGGTACGCCCTGCGCACCGCGCACGCGTTCCTGCCAGCCCATCGCCTGCAAAAAACACGCATTGAGGGCCGGTATCGCCCGGCCAGGACTATGAACGAGCTCGATCTCAAGCAATACATGGAACGCGTCGGCCAGCAGGCTCGCGCCGCTTCGCGCGCCATGGCGCGCGCCTCCACCGCCGACAAGAACCGCGCGCTGCTGATCATCGCCGCCGCCATCCGCCGCGATGCCGCGCACCTGAAGGCAGTCAATGCCGGCGATGTCGAGCGTGCCCGCGCCAACGGCCAGGACGCCGCCTTCATCGACCGCCTGACGCTGTCGGACAAGGCCATCGCCGCAGCAGGCCGTGCAGGTGATCGAGACCACCGACCGCGCCGCGGTCGGCCGGCTCATCACCATGACCGAATACGTCGACGTGATCGTGCCGCGTGGCGGCAAGAGCCTGATCGCGCGCCTGATGGAAGAAGCGCGCGTACCGATGATCAAGCACCTCGACGGCATCTGCCACGTCTACATCGACGCCGACGCCGACCTGGACAAGGCCGTGCGCGTCTGTGACAACGCCAAGACCCAGCGCTACGCCCCCTGCAACACCATGGAGACGTTGCTGGTCGCCGCCGGCGTGGCCGCCGCCGCGCTGCCGCCGCTGTGCCGCATCTACCAGGAAAAGGGCGTCGAGCTGCGCGTGTGCGCCGCCACCCGCGCTACGCTGGAAGCCGCCGGCTTCACCGGCCTGGTCGACGCCACCGAGGAAGACTGGCGCCTGGAATACCTGGCGCCGGTGCTGGCGATCCGCACCGTGGCCGGGCTGGACGAGGCCATCGCGCACATCAACACCTACGGCTCGGCGCATACCGATTCCATCATCACCGAGAACTACAGCACCGGCATGCGCTTCCTGCGCGAAGTCGACTCGGCCAGCGTGATGATCAATGCCTCGACGCGCTTCGCGGACGGCTTCGAGTACGGCCTCGGTGCCGAGATCGGCATCTCCAACGACAAGCTGCACGCGCGCGGCCCGGTCGGGCTGGAAGGCCTCACTTCGCTGAAATACGTGGTGTTCGGGCACGGCGAGATCCGCACCTGAGTTCGGCCTGGCTGGCGGGCTGTCCCGCCGCCTGCCGGCGCCTGTCCGGCGCCTTTTCCGGCCCGGACGTGCCTTGCAGTCGTCACGCATCACGGTCATCGTCCTGGCCGCACCATCAACCCCACACAAGAAGCCAGATGCTCTGGGTCAAAGCGCTGCATATCGTCTTCGTCGTCTCCTGGTTTGCCGGCCTGTTCTACCTGCCGCGCATCTTCGTCAACCTCGCCATGGAGACCGACGCCGCCGGCGTGCAGCGGCTGTTGCTGATGGCGCGCAAGCTCTATCGCTTCATGACCATGCTGGCGGTGCCGGCGCTGGTGTTCGGCCTGTGGCTCTATCTCGGCTACGGCATCGGGCGCGGCCCGGGGCAGGGCTGGATGCACGCCAAGCTGGCGCTGGTGCTGGTGCTGATCGGCTATCACCACGGCTGCGGCGTGYTGCTGAAGAAGTTCGAGGGCGGGCGCAACACGCGTTCGCATACCTTCTACCGCTGGTTCAACGAATTGCCGGTGCTGGTGCTGCTGGCGGTGGTGATCCTGGTGGTGGTCAAGCCGTTCTGAGCCGACCGGCGTGAAACGCAGGGGAAGCCGCGCGGCGGCCGCAAGCACGGCGCGGCGTTTTCCCGTATTGTTCCCGGTTCGGTTTCCGGATCGCTGTTCGCATTGCCGTTTTCCCCACAGTCCAAGGCGCTGTTGACGCGCGCCGCCCCCGTCCAGAGGACATGATGAGCAAGCAGGTCGACTACTATCTTTCCCCGCAATCGCCGTTCGTCTACCTTGGGCACGCACGCTTCACCGCGCTCGCGGCCAAGTACGGCGTGCAGGTCAATCTCAAGCCCAGCGACCTGGGCAAGGTGTTTTCGGTCTCGGGCGGACTGCCGCTGGCGCAGCGCCCGCCCCAGCGCCAGGCCTACCGGCTGGTGGAACTGGCCCGCTGGAGCGAATTCCTGGGCCTGCCGCTGAACCTGCACCCGACCTATTTCCCGGTGTCCGGCGACGCCGCCAGCAAACTGATCATCGCCGTGCAGCTGGCGCACGGCACCGCGCGCGCCATGGAGCTGGTCGGCGCGATCGGCCGCGCCCTGTGGGCCGAGCAGCGTAATATCGCCGACGCCCCCACGCTGGTCCAGCTTGCCGACGGCATCGGCCTGGATGGCGCCGCGATGCTCAAGGCCAGCGAGGCCCAGGCCGTGCAGGCGGACTACGCCCAGCACACCCAGGATGCGATCTCCGCCGGTGCCTTCGGCGCGCCATGGTTCGTCTACGAAGGCCAGTCGTACTGGGGCCAGGATCGCCTGGACTTCCTCGAGCGCGCCTTCGCGGCTGGCTGAAGCCCCGCGGCGCGGTACACTGCGCGCTATCCGACCCCGTCCGCCACGGCGGACGTTTTTGTTTGCAGGAATACCCAATCCATGTCCCAAGCCTTCTTTGCCCCTTGCCCGCGCGGTCTGGAAAGCGCGCTCGCCGAAGAGCTGCGCGAAATCGCAGCCCGGCCCGGCATGGCCGCGCTCGCGCCGTTCCAGGTCCATCGCGAGATGCCGGGCGGCGTCACGTTCTCGGGCGAGATGGTGGCGGCCTACGCAGTAAACCTGCATTCGCGCATTGCCAGCCGCGTGCTCATGCGCGTGGCCGCACGCGGCTACCGCCGCGAGGACGATATCTACGACCTGGCGCGCGGCCAGCGCTGGGAACAATGGTTCTCGCCAGACGAGACATTGCGGGTGGACGTGACGGCACACCGCTCGCCGCTGCAGAGCCTGAACTTCATCGGGCTGCGCGTGAAGGACGGGGTGTGCGACGCCATGCGCGAGCGTCTCGGCGCGCGGCCCAGCGTGGATACCGTCAGTCCCGATGTGCGCATTTATGCCCACCTGACCGAGCACGACGTCACGCTCTATCTCGACACCTCCGGCGAGCCGCTGTTCAAGCGCGGCTGGCGCATGGAGAAGGGCGAGGCGCCACTGAAGGAAAACCTTGCCGCCGGCATCCTGCGCCTGGCCGGCTGGGTGCCGGGCCAGACCGAACAACCCTTCTACGATCCGATGTGCGGCAGCGGCACCTTCCTGGTGGAGGCGACCCAGGTCGCCCTGGGCATCGCGCCGGGCGCCGGGCGCAGCTTCGCCTTCGAATGGCTCAAGGGCGCCGATACGCGCGGCTGGCAGGCCCTGAAGGCGGCCGCACAGGCGGACATCGAGGCCGCGCGCGCGCGCGCCGTGGCAGAGCCGCTGGAGATTGCCGGCAGCGATATTTCCACCGACCTGCTGTCGATGACCGAAGCCAACTGGCAACGCGCCGGCCTGCCCGGCGAGCCGCAGCTCAAGCAGGTGGACGCGCGCTTTGCGCAGCCGCCGTTCGCGACGCCGGGCATGTTGCTGATGAACCCGCCCTACGGGGAGCGGATCGCCGTGCGCGGCGAGCGCCGCCGCCCGCTGGAGGAGGCGCCCGACAATGGGGTCGAGGACGAGGCCGCCAACCAGTTTGCCAGCGCCTTTGCCACCACGCTGAAGCAGAATTTCGCCGGCTGGCAGGCCTGGATCTTCACCGGCGACCTCGGCCTGCCGCGTCGGCTGCGGCTCAAGGAGTCGCGCCGCACGCCCCTCTACAACGGCAATATCGAATGCCGGCTGTTCCGTTTCGACATGGTGCGTGGCGGCAATCGCAGCAACAACGGCAACGGCGACAGCGGCGCGGCTTCGGCCTGACGCCCCGCGCAGAGGGTGGTAGCAGGGATGAGGGCAGGGGGGATCCCCTGCCGCCCGTGATGCCGTGTGCCGCTGCCTGCGGCGGCCTGGCGCCGGATCAGTGTCCGCGGCCGGTGATGCGCTCGGGTTCCCGGGCGAAGTCCTTCAGGAAGTCCTGGAAGCTGACGATGGGTTCCTGCAGCAGGTGGCGCGGCAGGTCGAACAGCGCGTAGAAATAATCCTCGCGGCCGGCGCAATGCTCGGCCGGCAGGCAGTACTGCTCCCAGTCGATGCAGGCCGGCGTGTACATGCCGTTACCGGGCCAGAAGAAGGGCACGATGCGGCCCTCGCGCAGGCCTTCGATCAGTGCCGCGGGCGCGTCGTAGGCCTCGGCCGACTCCACCTGGTTCATCAGCCCGGCCCGCGTCTCGATCACCATCAGCGTGGCATGCCCCTGCGCCGTCAGCATCAGGATGCCGGCCGGGTTGGGGTAAAGGTAGTACTCCACGAAGCCATAGCGCGCTGTGATCTGGCGCACCCGGTCGCAGATCACCGGATCGGACAGGAAGGAAAACGAATGCCGCGTCAGCAGGTCGCGCAGCGTGCGCGACAGCGTGGCGAAATACTGCTGCTGCAACGCATCGATCTCCTGGTCCAGCCGCTCCACCATATTGCTGTCGTGCTTCTTGACGTAGCGGTCGATCAGGCCGTGATTGAAGCCTTGCACGGCAATGCTCTCGTCCGCGGTGCCGGTCAGCAGGATGGTCTTGCACGGCAGGTCCTGCAGCGCCTGGCAGAACTCCAGGCCGTTCATCTGCGGCATCGAATAATCGACCACGATCACGCCCGGCTGCACGTAGCGGTTGATGTCGTGGATCTGCCGGTAGATGCGGTCGATATCGAGCTGCACGGTACGCCGCTCGGTCAGGAAAGTCAGGTCATCGTGCGTCACCCGCACCGGCAGGAAACCGGTGAAGCGCGCGTAGGTGTCGCGGATCCACTGCAGCGCCTCGCGCGGGTCGGTGAAGGTCACCACCGGCCGCGACGGATCCATCTGGAACGCCAGGCTGTCGATAAACGACTTGCTGTCGTCGACGAGCACCGTCAGGATCGGGTGGTGGAAGACCGACAGATTCCTGTCCTGGGGGTTGAATGTCATGTTGCGTTCGGCTTGAGCGTCTCTCGGACACTTCGGGCGGGTGGGTTCGGCGCGGCAGGGGACGGACCTGTGCGGCCGGGCCGGTGGCGGATCGGCCCGCGAACACTCCGTGGCCGAAGACCGGAACCAGTATAGCGCGCTCGCGCCCCCGCGCAACCGCAGTGCGGCGGGGTTGAAGGAGGGGGGTGACGCCGGGGCGTGGCGCGTGTGGCGTGCGGGCAGCGGCGCCGGGCACGGGCGTGGCCCGCGCCCGGCGCCCTGGCGTGCTCAGTCGACGGCCTTGCCCATGTCCTCGACCACCTTCTTGGCGTCGCCGAACACCATCATGGTCTTGTCCATGTAGAACAACTCGTTGTCGAGACCGGCATAGCCGGCCGCCATCGAGCGCTTGTTCACGATGATGGTCTTGGCCTTGTAGGC
>NZ_JBFTND010000203.1:0-22161 GCF_056397305.1 Cupriavidus sp. 05N40 | reverse complement strand
GGCCAGCGCCCCCGCGGCCAGCGTGGCGCCGCGCCAGAAGCCGGCCGCGCCCCACAGGCGTTGCCACCAGCCGGCGGCGGCCTGGCCCGGCGCTGCCGCGGCTGCGGGAGCCGGCTGCCAGCCCAGGCGCTGCTCGATGCCGCACCAGAGCTTGTCCACCGGCTCGGAGCCTGCCTGCACCTCGGCGATGCCCGCCAGGCGCGCCTGCCACTGGCCGAKGGCGGCGCGGATGGCGGGTTCCTGCCGCGCCAGCTGCTCGAAGCGGCGGCGCGCGCCGCCGCGCAGCACGCCCAGCGCGTACTGGGCGGCCAGGCGATCGATCAGGTCGGGGTGGCGGCCGAGGTTCATGACAGGCTTTCCAGGCACGTGCGCAGGCGTTCCAGGCCGCGGCGTATCCATGATTTGATGGTCCCGAGCGGCACCCGCAGCTGCTCGGAAAGTTCGCTATGGCTCATGTCGCGCAGGTAGGCCAGCGCGATGGCCTGCCGCTGGGGCTGTTCCAGCCGCTGCAGGCACCGGTTCAGCGCCTGGGCCTGCTCGCTGGCCAGCGCCAGTTCGGCCGGGCCGGCCGCGTCGTCGGCGAGCCATTCGCCGAGGCTGTCGTCCAGTTCCACGGACTGGCTGGCGCGCGCGGCTGCCTGCCGGCGCAGGCAGTCGAGCGCGCGGTTGCGCACGATGGCTGTCATCCACGTCATCGGGGCGGCCAGGTGCGGCCGGTAGTCGCCGGCGTGATGCCAGATGCTGACAAAACTCTCCTGCACGACATCCTCCGCCCAGTCACGCCTGCTGGTGATACGCAGCGCGAGGCCAAACAGTTTCGTTGCCGTCTGGTCGTAGAGCTGGCGCAGGGCGTGCCGGTCGCCCATGGCCGTGCCCTGCAGCAGCGCGGCGAGCCGGTCGGCGTCGGCCGGCCTGGGGGCGAAGGTGGAATCGTCGGGGGAGGACACCGGGGGCGGAACTCGCAAGTGACGTTGCCGGATTATAGGCACGGCTTGCGCGTTTCATGGGTGCGGCACACCGCCAATCGCCGCATCCCGCTGCATCCGATCGGCAGGGCGCTGCGTAGATGGGTCAGGTGCCCGGGTTGTACCCGCCGCAGCCCGAGCGGGCGCGCGGCAGAACGAGCAGGGCACCACCTACCCCCAAGAGACAGGAGAAGACCATGGAACGCATGCAGTCGAAGCCCGGGCAGGCGTCGCGCCTTGCCGGCGAGGACACGCAGGACCGCATCCTTGTGGCACCGGATGCGCGCCGGCGCGGCCTGCTCAAAGTGCCCGGGCTGTTCGCGCTGGGCTCGCTGGCGGTGATGAGCCTGGGCGAGTCGATGCCGGCATGGGCGCAGGCCCAGTCCGGCAGCACCAAGGACGATATCGCCATCCTCAACGTTGCCCTCGGGCTGGAATACCAGGCCATCGCCGCCTATCAGGTGGGCGCCGAGAGCGGCCTGCTGCAAAAGCCGCTGCTGGACACCGCGGTGCGCTTCCAGACGCACCACAAGGCCCATGCGCAGGTGCTGGCAAGCACGGTGTCCAAGCTGGGCGGCAGTCCCGTCATGACCAAGAAGCCGGGCGAATACGGCTTCCCCGCCGACCAGCTCAAGACCCAGGCGGATGTGCTGCGCTTCGCCGCGGGACTGGAGAAGGGCGCCACCGCGGCTTACCTGGGCGTGCTGCCGAATTTCCACAACCGCGAGCTGACCAAGGCCGCCGGCAGCATCCTGGGCGACGAAGCCATGCATTGGGCGGTGCTGCTGTCCGCGCTCGGCGAAGACCCGGTCCCCGGCGCCTTCGTCGGCTGAGCGCCTCCCTCTGCGCCGTCCGGCCTGCGGGCCGGGCGGGTTTCCGCCGCCATGGTCAACCACCATGGCGGCTTTTTTACGCCGGCATGCGGCCGCCGGCGCCTGCTGCCTCAGCCGCTGTTGCGCAGTCCCGCCGCCACCCCGTTGATGGTGAGGTGGATGCCGCGGCGCACGCGGATGTCGTCGCCGTCCTTGCCCGAGCGGTAGCGCTTGAGCAGCTCCACCTGCAAGTGGTTGAGCGGGTCGAGGTAGGCGAAGCGGTTCTTGATCGAACGCGCCAGCAGCGGGTTGTCGGCCAGGCGTTCCTGGCGCCCGGTGATCAGCGCCAGCATCTCGCTGGTCAGGTGCCACTCCGCGCTGATGCGCGAGAACACGGTCTTGCGCAGCGCCGCGTCCTCGCACAGCCCGGCGTAGCGCGATGCCACCGCCAGGTCGGTCTTGGCCAGCACCATGTCCATATTGGACAGCAGCGTGGAGAAGAACGGCCAGTTCCTGACCATGCGGCGCAGGGTGGCTTCGACCGCCTTGCGGGCCTTGTCGTCCGGCGCCGCGTCCAGCACCGCCTTGACCGCGCTGCCGAAGCCGTACCAGCCCGGCAGCAGCAGCCGGCACTGGCCCCACGAGAAGCCCCAGGGAATCGCGCGCAGGTCTTCGATGCGGCGGTGCTTCTTGTCCATCAGCTTGCGCGAGGCCGGTCGCGAACCGAGGTTCAGGTCGGCGATCTCGGTGATCGGCGTGGTGGCGAAGAAGTAGTCCTTGAAGCCCGGCGTGTCGTAGACCAGGTGGCGGTAGGAGGAGAAGGCGCGGTCCGAGAGCTGCTGCATCATCGCCTCGAACGCGGCCAGCTCCTTCGGCGCGTTCTGCGTGGGCAGCAGCGAGGCCTCCAGCGTGGCGGCGATCACCGTCTCCAGGTTGCGCCGGCCGATCTCGGCGTTGGCGAACTTGCTGTTGATGATCTCGCCCTGTTCGGTCAGGCGGATCTGCCCGTTGACCGTGCCCGGCGGCTGCGACAGGATGGCCTGGTAGGTCGGGCCGCCGCCGCGCCCGACGGTGCCGCCGCGCCCGTGGAACAGGCGCAGCTTGACGCGGCGCTGCTCGAACAGCTGCACCAGCGCCAGCTCGGCCTTGTACAGTTCCCAGTTCGAGGTCAGGAAGCCGCCGTCCTTGTTGGAGTCCGAGTAGCCCAGCATGACCTCCTGCTCGCCGCCGTGGTGGGCGATCACCGAGGCGAAGCCCGGCAGCTCCAGCAGCGACTGCATGATGCCGGCGGCGTTGCGCAAGTCCTCGATGGTCTCGAACAGCGGGATCACCATCAGCTCCATGCGGGCCGGATCGGCCTTGCTGCCCAGCGTGCCGCGCAGCATGCCGGCTTCCTTCTGCAGCAGCATCACCTCGACCAGGTCGGAGAGCGTCTCGGTGTGCGAGATGATGTAGTTGCGCGCCACGCGCGCGCCGTAGCGTGCCCGCAGCTTGCGCGCCATCTCCAGGATGGCCAGTTCGCTGCGGGTCTGCTCGGAATAGGTGTGCCACGGCAGGGTCAGCAGGCGCGGCTGGCGCAGCTCGGCCAGCAGCAGCTCCAGCTTGCGCGGCTCCGGCAGGCTGGCGTAGTCGGCCTCCACGCCGGCGGCGGCGAACAGCTCCGCGATGACCGCCTCGTGCACGTCGGAGACCTGGCGCATGTCGATCGACGCCAGGTGGAAGCCGAACACGGCGATGGCCTTGGCCAGCGCATCGACGCGGGTGCGCGCCAGCGCCGCGCCGTGGTGGGCGCGCAGCGAGTCGATCACCACCTGTACATCGGCGCCGAACGACTGCGCATCGGCATAAGGCGCGGCGTCGGCCACCGCATGGCGCGGCGCGGCCTGCCCGGTCACCGCCAGGCAGGTTGCCGCCAGGCGCGCGTAGATGCCGATCAGGGCGCGGCGATAGGGCTCGTCGGCGCGGTGGTCGGAGTGGTCGGGCGAGGCTTCGGCCAGGGCCAGCAACTCGGGGCTGGCCTCCACCATCAGGCTCGACATCGACAGCTCGGCGCCGAGCGCGTGCACCTCGTCCAGGTACCACTCGAGGATCAGCGACGATTGCTTGCTGGCGGCCTGCTCCAGCGTATCCGCGGTGACGTTGGGATTGCCGTCGCGGTCGCCGCCGATCCACGAGCCCATCTGGAAGAAGGGCGCGAGCTGCGTGCCGCCGGCGGCCGGCGCGCCCTTGTTCTTGCGCGAGGCGGGGAACACCGCGGCGATGTCCTCCTCCAGCTCGCTCATCAGTTGCGGGATGCCGTGCAGGAAGCAGGTGCGGTAGTAAGAGAGCGCGTTCTCGATCTCGTCCACCACCATCAGGCGCGTGTTGCGCAGCATGCGGGTCTGCCACAGCGTGGTGACGCGCGCGCGCAGCAGTGCGGTGTTGTGGTCGCGCTCGCGCGCGGTCATGGGCAGGTCGCGCTCGGCCAGCAGGCGCGCGATCTCGCGCTCGGCGTCCAGGATGCTCTTGCGCTGCACCTCGGTGGGGTGGGCGGTGAGCACCGGCACGATCAGCGCTTCGTCGAAGAACTTGCGCAACGTCTTGCCGGTCACGCCGGCGGCGTCGATCGCCTCCAGCGCGCGCGCCAGGCTGCCCGGCTGCGGCGGCGAGCCCGCCAGCGCGTGCACGCGGCGGCGGCGGTTGTGGTGCTGGTCCTCGGCGATATTGGCCAGGTGCGAGAAATAGCTGAAGGCGCGCACCACCCAGTTGGTCTGGTCGCGCGACAGGCGCTTGAGCAGGCGGTCCAGCTCCGCGCCGGCGGCGCGGTCGTTCTCGCGGCGAAAGCGCACCGCGGTCTGGCGGATGGTCTCGACCAGCTCGAAGGCGGCTTCGCCTTCTTGCTCGCGCACGCACTCGCCCAGCAGGCGGCCCAGGAAGCGGATGTCCTCGCGCAGCGGCAGGTCCTTGTCGCTGGCGCGGCGCGCCGGCGCGCCGGCCAGCGGGATGGCGGCAGCCGCGGGCGCTGCGGCCCGCGTGCTTGCCCGGCCTTTTGCCCGGGCTGTCTTGGCGGCTTTGGTGGCGGGCGCGTCGGGGGTGCTTGCGGGAGCCGGGGCCAGGGCCAGGGCGGCGTCGGGGGCGTCAGCCCGGGCGGCGGTGGGCTTGCGCCGGCCGGCAGGGCGCGCAGCTTGCTGCGTCATGCAATCTCCTGTTGTCTCATATCTCTTATTCGTGGCCTGGAGTGGCTTGGGGTGCGTGCTAACATGCGCGGATGCAAGCATCCGTCCCCCCGACTCCTTCCAGCGGCTCGCCGCGCAAGCTCGTCATCGCCTCCCGCGAGAGCCGTCTGGCCATGTGGCAGGCCGAGCATGTGCGTGCTGCGTTGCAACAATACTATCCCGCGTGCGATGTGTCCATCCTCGGCATGACGACGCGCGGAGACCAGATTCTAGACCGTACGCTGTCGAAAGTCGGCGGCAAAGGGCTGTTCGTCAAGGAGCTGGAGATCGCGATGGCCGAGGGCCGCGCCGATCTCGCCGTGCACTCGCTCAAGGATGTGCCGATGGAGCTACCCGAGGGTTTCCTGCTCGCCGCCGTGATGGAGCGCGAGGACCCGCGCGACGCGCTGGTCTCGAGCCAGTTCGGCTCGCTCGACGAGATGCCCGCCGGCACCGTGGTGGGCACCTCCAGCCTGCGTCGCGAAGCCGCCCTGCGCACGCGCTACCCGCACCTGGAGATCCGTCCGCTGCGGGGCAATCTCGATACCCGCCTGGGCAAGCTGGACCGCGGCGACTACGCCGCCATCATCCTGGCCGCGGCCGGGCTCAAGCGCCTGGGCCTGGCCAGCCGCATCCGCGCCGTGCTGGATCCCGTCAGTTCGCTGCCGGCCGCGGGGCAGGGCGCGCTGGGCATCGAGATTCCCGCTGGCCGCCCTGAACTGGCCGCCTGGATCGCCCCGCTCAACCATGCGCCGAGTGCGCTGRCCGTGACCGCCGAGCGCGCCGTGTCGCGCATGCTGGGCGGCTCGTGCCAGGTGCCCTTGGCCGCGCATGCGCAGTGGGACGGCACCCGGTTGAGCATCGACGCCTTCGTGGCGCTACCGGACGGCACGCGCGGCGTGCGCGCCAGCTCGGCGGCCGTCGTGGCGGGTGCCGACGCAGCCGCCCAGGCCGAGGCGCTCGGCAAGGCCGTCGCGCAGGACTTGCTGGACCRGGGCGCAGCGGGGATCCTGGCTGCGCTGGCCGATCCGGCTTCTCCGCAAGCCCCCGCCTGAGGCCGGCCCATGCCCCGCCCGACCGTCGTTGTGACACGACCCGCCGGGCAGTCCCGGCAGCTGACCGAGGCGCTCTCGGCAGCCGGCCTGGACGTGCTCGGCTTTCCCCTGCTGGCGATCGGTCCCGCGGCCGACGAAGGCCCCCTGCGCGCCGCGCTGGCGCGGCTGGCGGACTTTGCGCTGGTGGTCTTCGTCAGCCCCAATGCGGTGGCCTTTGCACTCGACGCGCTGGCCCAGGTGCAGGACAAGCCCGCGCCGCAGTGGCCGCCATCCGTGCCGCTCGCGCTGGTGGGGCCCGCCAGCGTGGGTGCCCTGGCCGAGCGCGGGATCGCCTCGCCCGACTACCGGGTGATCGCGCCGGCGGGCAGCCATGCGCATGAAGCGGATGGCGCCAACGGGGGCGCAGACAGCAACGACATTCCCGATAGCGCGGATAGCATCGACAACGGCGATGCGCGCTTCGATTCCGAGGCCCTTTGGCAGCAGATCGAAAGCCGGCTTGGCATGCAGACGCTGGCCGGGCGCCAGGTCCTGATCATCCGCGGCAACGGCGGGCGCGACTGGCTGGCCGAGCGCCTGCGTGGCGCCGGCGCAGAGGTGAGCGCAGTCGAGGCTTACCAGCGCTCCGTGCCGACGCCCGGCAGCATGCAATGGCAAGCCGTGCGCGATGGCCTGAAGCCGGGTGCATCCCCGCAGGCGTGGCTGCTGACCAGCTCCGAAGCGGTGCGCAATCTCGACCGCATGGCCCGCGAGGCACTTAGCCCGCAGGAGCTGGCCGGCCTGCGCCAGGTGCAGTGCATTGCCCCCCATGCGAGAATCGCCGAACAGGCCGCCGCACTGGGCTTCGCCCATGTGCGGCGCGCCGCACCGGGCGACGGAGGGCTGCTCGCCGCGTGCCGCCGGTGGGCCCAGGCGCACGCCGGACCACCGGCGCCGATGCCGGCGGCGCCCCCGCTGGCCGTGGCCACGGCTGCGGTGGTGCCGGGGCCCGGGGCAACAGTGGCATTCGCGGCATCCGCGGCGTCTGCGGCGTCYGCCGCGGCAGCGGCGCCGGCCGCACCAGCCGCGCTGCCGACACCGGCGGCGCCCGAGCCCGGGCAAGACAATCGATCACCCGCAACATCGTCATCAACGTCAACGAAGGCCGATCGCGTGACGCAAGAACATACCGCTCCTCCCGCCGCCAGCCCGCCGTCCGCGGCCCCGGTGATGCCCGTCCGCGGCGCGTCGCGTTTCAATCCGTGGTGGCTGCTGCTCGCGCTGCTGATCCTCGCCATCGGCGGGGGCTTCTGGTGGCTGCAGCACCGTGTCGAGCACCTGACCCAGGAGCTGGCGCGGCGCCAGCAGAACAACGATGCGCTGGTGCAGGAGACGCGCGTGCTGTCGCGCAATGCGCAGGACACCGTCAAGGAACTGCAGGCCAAGGTCGGCGCGCTCGACGGCCAGGTCGGCGAGGCGCGCGACAAGCAATCCGCGCTGGAACAGGTCTACCAGGACCTGATGCGCAACCGCGACGACTGGGAGATCGCCGAGATCCAGCAGTTGCTCACCAACGCGGGCCAGCAGCTCCAGCTGACCGGCAATGTGCAGGTGGCGCTGGCCGCGCTGCAAAGTGCCGACACGCGCCTGGCGCGTACCGACAAGCCGCAGTACAACCTGCTGCGGCGGGCCATCGCGCGCGATGTCGCGCGCATGAAGGCGGTGCCCGATACCGACCTGACCGGCGCCGCCATCAAGCTCGACGAGGCCATCAACCAGATCGACGTGTTGCCGCTGCTGTCGAGCGAGCGCATGCTCGAGCGCAGCGAAGCCGATGCGCGCAAGGCCGACATCAAGGCTGACGTCAAGGCCGATCCCAGGACGGAGAAGGGCGCCACCGGCGCCAGGAACGGCGCGCGCGCCGATGCCGCGCCCCAGGCGGGCAACGCCATCGTCAACTGGTTCGGCGGGCTGTGGGGCAGCGTGCGCGACGAGCTGATGCAGGTCATCCGCATCCGCCGCGTCGACGATGCGCAGGCGCTGCTGCTGACCGGCGACCAGGGCTGGTTCCTGCGCGAGAACGTCAAGCTGCGCCTGCTCAATGCGCGCCTCGCGCTGCTGTCGCGCAACGAGCCGGTGTTCCGCAACGACCTGGCTGCCGCGCAAGCCATGATCGGCCGCTACTTCGATACCAAGTCGCGCCGCGTGCAGGCGGTGCTGACGCTGCTCAAGCAGGCCCAGGCCGGCGCCGTGTCAGTCCAGCTGCCGACCATGGCGGAAAGCCTCGGCGCGCTGCAGGCGCTCAAGAAGGAGTAGCGCATGCGGCTTCTGTTCTGGGTGGCGATCCTTTTTGGCGGCGCGGTCGGGCTGGCGCTGTTTACGCAATTCAATCAAAGCAACGTGGTGCTGTTCTACCCGCCGTACCGGGTCGAACTCTCGCTGAACCTGGCGCTGGCCCTGCTGCTGCTGGCGTTCTTCGTGGTCTGGACCATCCTCACCACCGTGCGGCATCTGTCGGAAATGCCGGGCCGCGCGGCGGCCTATCGCGAGCGCAGCCGCATGAACCGCGCGCAGGCCGCGTTGCGCGAGGCGATCGAGAACCTGTTCGCCGGCCGCTTCGCCCGGGCCGAGCGCACCGCGCGCGAAGCCCAGGCCTGGCCCGACCAGGCCCAGACCGCGGCGCTGATCGGTGCGCGCGCCGCCCACCGCATGCAGGAGATGGAGCGCCGCGACGCCTGGATGGCACAGGTCACCGGCGCCGAGCGCGAACAGGCGCGGCTGGTGTCGATGGCCGAGATGCTGGTCGACGCCCGCGACGCGGAAGGCGCGCTCGACACCATCGCGCAGCTGCAATCGCAGGGCTCCCGCCAGATCCACGTGCAGCGTATCGCGCTGCGCGCCCACCAGCACCTGAAGAACTGGTCCGAAGTGCTGCGCCTGGCGCGCTCGCTGGAAAAGCGCAATGCCCTGCATCCCGTGCTGGCGCTGCGCCTCAAGCAACTGGCCTGCGAGGCCCTGCTGGAAGAATGCCGCCACGACAGCGAGGCACTGCATGACCTGTGGCGCTCGCTGTCCTCCGACGAGCGCCGTGCCGCGCGCATCGCCGAGCCAGCCGCGCGCTACTTCGCGGCGCTGGGACGCCAGGACGAGGCGCGCAAGATCGTGGAAGACGCGCTCAAGGTCAACTGGGACAGCCGCCTGGTGCTGCGCTATGCCGAATGCGCCGAACCCGGCCACGCGCTGCCGCAGATCCAGCAGGCCGAGAAATGGCTGGCGCAGCATCCTGTCGATGCCGACCTGTATTTCGCGCTGGGCACGCTGTGCCTGGGCGAGAAGCTATGGGGCAAGGCCCAGTCGAGCTTCGAGCGGGCGCTCAAGTATGCCGACGACGAATCACAGCGCAGGCTGCGGGTGCGCGCGCACCTGGCGCTGGGCCGCCTCTACGAGGAGACCGAGCGGCCCGAGGAAGCGCAGAAGCACTATCGGGAAAGCGCCATGCTGGCAGCGTGAAGGCTGGCGCCGCGGGCTGCAAGGCGCGCGGTGCCGTGCGCCGGCGAACCTCATCGGGCGAACCTCATTCCTCCCCGCCCTGACCGGATTCCGTCCGGTTCTCCTTCACCACCGCATACCGCGCCAGCGTTTCCTTGCGTGCCACATCGTGCTGCACGAGCGGGCGTGGATAGTCCTCGCCGAGCGTCACCCCGGCGCCCGCCAGGACATCGTCGGGTGCCGTCCAGGGTGCGTGGATGTACTTGTCGGGCAGGCGCGCCAGTTGCGGCAGGTACTTGCGGATGAAGCGCCCCTGCGGGTCGAACTTCTCCGACTGCGTCACCGGATTGAAGATGCGGAAATACGGCTGCGCATCGCAGCCGGTGGAGGCGGCCCATTGCCAGCCGCCGTTGTTGGCGGAGAAATCGAAATCGTTGAGCTGGTCGGCGAAATACTGCTCGCCGCGCCGCCAGTCCACGCCCAGGTCCTTGACCAGGAAGCTGGCCACCACCATGCGCAGGCGGTTGTGCATATAGCCGCTCTGACGGATCTGCAGCATGGCCGCATCCACCAGCGGGTAGCCGGTGCGGGCGTCGCGCCAAGCCTCGAAGTAGCGCTCGCCGGTGGCGCCGGCCGCCCAGCGGATGGCATCGTAGGCCGGATGGAAGGCATGCCCGGCGGCCACGCGCGGATGGTGATGCAGGATCATGAAATAGAAATCGCGCCAGATCAGCTCGGACAGCCAGGTGGCTGCGCCCGCGCTGTCGGCGCCGCCGCGCAGCGTGGCGGCGTGTGCGGCGCGGGCCAGCGTGCGGATCGACAGCGTGCCGAAGCGCAGGTGCACAGACAGGTAGCTCGGGCCGCGCAGGGCGGGAAAGTCGCGCCGCCGCGCGTAGTCGCCCATGCGTTCGCAGAACTCCTCGAACAGGGCGTGGGCGCCTTCGCTCCCCGTCGGCATGGCGATCTCGGCCAGGTTGGACGGCGCGAAGCCCAGCGCCTGCAGCGTGGGCAACGCCCGCGCATGGGCCTTGGGCACCGGGGCGAGCGCCGAAAGCCAAGGCTCGACCGGATAGGGCCGCAGGTCGAACGGCAGCAGCGCCTTGAGCCAGGCGTTCTTGTACGGTGTGAACACCGAGAACGGCTTGCCCTGGCCGGTCAGGATCTCGTCGCGCTCGAAGATCACCTGGTCCTTGAAGGTGAAGAAGACGCGGGACGCATCGGCCAGGGCTTGCCTGACATGGGTGTCGCGAGCCTGCGCGGCGGGTTCGTAGTCGTGGTTGACGAAGACGGCCTGGGCATCCAGTTCGGCGGCCAGCGCGGGGATCGCCGCGCGCGCCGTGGCATTGAGCACGATCAAGCCGCCGCCGGCTGCCTTCAGGGTGGCCTCCAGCGAGGCCAGCGAGGCCAGGATGAACGCCACCCGGCGGTCGGCGGCCAGGCCGCGCGCGAGCAGCGGATCGAGGATCTCGCGGTCGAATACGAACACGCACCACACCCGGCGGCAGTGCTTGAGGGCATAATGCAGCGCCGCGTGATCGTCGGCGCGCAGGTCGCGCCGGAACCAGACCAGGCCGCGCTCGAACTGCCTGTCGATCCGGTAGGGCTGGCGCGCGCCGGCAGGGGAGAGGGGCAAGATCGGACGCTCCGCGGGATGAAGCCTGCTACCCTACCATACGGATGCGTGCAGGCGGCCGAGGCGCCGCATTGCCGCAATGCGCTGTGACGGACGCGTCCGAATTTCCAGTTTTCCAAGATTTCCAGATAGCAAGAAGCAAGACATGGCCACCACACTCGACCGCATCCTCCAATCGCAAGGCTTCGGCACCCGCCGCTACTGCGGCGACCTGATCGGCGCTGGCCTGGTCGAAGTCGACGGCGTGTTGTGCGAGGACCCGCGCGCGCAGTTCGAGGTCGAAGGGCTGCGCCTGACCGTGGACGGCGAGGCGTGGATCGGCCACGCCAAGGCCTACCTGATGCTCAACAAGCCGGTCGGCTACGAGTGCTCRCAGCGCCCGCGCCACCATCCCAGCGTCTACAACCTGCTGCCGGTGCCGCTGCGCCAGCGCGAGGTGCAGGCGGTGGGCCGGCTGGACCAGGACACCACCGGGCTGCTGCTGCTGTCGGACGACGGCCAGTTCATCCACGCGCAGACCTCGCCCAAGAAAAAGGTGCCCAAGGTCTATGAGGTGACGACGGCCGAGCCGGTCACGCAGGCCCAGGTCGACGCGCTGGTGGCCGGCGTGCAGCTGGAAGACGAACCCGCGCCGATCGCCGCGGTGGCTTGCGAGGCCACCGGCGAGCGCAGCCTGCGCCTGACGCTGTCGGAGGGCAAGTACCACCAGGTCAAGCGCATGGTGGTCGCGGCCGGCAACCACGTGGACGCGCTGCACCGCAGCGCCATCGGCGGGCTGGTGCTGGAAGCGGCGCTGGCGCTGGGCGAATGGCGCTGGCTGACGCCGGACGACCTGGCCGCGCTGAAGCGCATGGAATAGGGTGCGCGCGGCGACGCGCACCGGGGACCGGAGCGGAAGCGCCGGCATGCTGCGATGCGGCATGGGCGAATCTTTTCCGGACGGACGGCTTTGATTTGATAAAATGCAGGGATGGCGACGCTGGAAGCCCCAATCAATCTCACCAATCAGTTCCTGATTGCCATGCCCGGCATGGCAGACCCGACCTTTTCGGGTTCCGTCGTCTACTTGTGCGAGCACAACGACCGCGGCGCGCTGGGCCTGGTGATCAATCGGCCTATCGACATCGATATGGCCACGCTGTTCGACAAGATCGACCTCAAGCTCGAGATCCAGCCGGTGGCGCAGCAGCCCGTGTACTTCGGCGGGCCGGTGCAGACCGAGCGTGGCTTCGTGCTGCATGATCCGGTCGGCATCTACGTCTCTTCGCTGGCGGTGCCTGGCGGACTCGAGATGACCACCTCCAAGGACGTGCTGGAAGCCGTGGCCAACGGCAGCGGCCCGCATCGCTTCCTGCTCACGCTGGGCTATGCCGGCTGGGGCGCGGGGCAGCTCGAGGAGGAGCTCAGCCGCAACGGCTGGCTGACAGTCCAGGCTGACCCCGAGATCATCTTCAGCGTGCCTCCCGAAGAGCGCTTCGCCGCCGCCATCCGCCTGCTGGGCATCGACTTCACCATGCTCTCGGGCGAGGCCGGGCATGCCTGAGGGCGCAGCGGCGCACGTGCCGCGCCCGCTGCCCACCGACGGCACCGTCCTGGCATTCGATTACGGCGAAAAGAAGATCGGCGTCGCGCTTGGCAATTTCATCACGCGCGAGGCGCGGCCCCTCACCATCCTGCCCAATCCCACCGTGGAAGCCCGCTTCGAGGCGGTGACGGCGCTGATCAAGGAATGGGCGCCGGTCCAGCTGGTGGTGGGCATGCCCATCAAGCCGGATGGCGGCGAGCAGCCTTCCATGCGCCTTGCGCGCCGCTTTGGCAACCAGCTCAACGGCCGCTTCGGCTTGCCGGTGGAATGGGTGGACGAGCGCTACACCTCGCGGCTGGCCCAGATGGCCGGTTATCGCCCGGGCGAGCTCGACGCGGAAGCCGCCCGCCTTATCCTGCAACAGTACTTCGACCAGCATCCCCTATGACCCAGACTTCCTCTCCAGACGCCGAGGCGCTCTACCGAACGCTKCGTGACCAGGTGCAGGCAGCGCTGCCTGCGGCCGAGCGCGCGCAATGGTCGGTGGCCGGCATTTATTCCGGTGGCGCCTGGATTGCCGAGCGGCTGGCCGCCGACCTGCAACTGGCCGGCCACGGGGTCATCAACGTCGCCTTTCACCGCGACGACTATGCCAAGAAGGGCCTGCACAGCCAGGCCCAGCCCACCACGCTGCCGTTCGACGTGCAGGACCGCAAGATCCTGCTGATCGACGACGTGCTCGCCACCGGCCGCACCATCCGCGCCGCCGTCAACGAACTGTTCGACTACGGCCGCCCGGGGATCCACCCCGGCACGCCAGCCTGGCTTGCAAGCTCAGCAACACAAGTCCGCTCCAGACCAGCCAATCGCCGCCGCCCGGCCCTCTCCAACTGCCATGATCAAGACGTTCCGCAACCCGCAACTGACCAAGAACGGCGAGCTCAAGCACCTGCTGTCGATCGAAGGCCTGTCGCGCGAGATGATCGCGCACATCCTCGACACCGCCAGCCAGTTCGTCTCGCTGTCCGACTCCGACCGCGACGTGAAGAAGGTGCCGTTGCTACGCGGCAAAAGCGTGTTCAACCTGTTCTTCGAGAACTCCACGCGCACCCGCACCACCTTCGAGATCGCCGCCAAGCGGCTCTCGGCGGACGTGCTCAACCTGAACATCAACGCCTCGTCCACCAGCAAGGGCGAGTCGCTGCTCGACACCATCAACAACCTGTCGGCGATGTCGGCCGACATGTTCGTGGTGCGCCATGCCAGCTCCGGCGCGCCCTACCTGATCGCCGAGCATGTCGCGCCGCATGTCCACGTGATCAACGCCGGCGACGGCCGCCACGCGCACCCCACGCAGGGGCTGCTCGACATGTACACGATCCGCCATTACAAGCAGGACTTCACCAAGCTCACGGTGGCCATCGTGGGCGACATCCTGCACTCGCGCGTGGCGCGCTCCGACATCCACGCRCTGACCACGCTGGGCGTGCCCGAAGTGCGCGCCATCGGCCCGCGCACGCTGCTGCCGTCCGGACTGGAACAGATGGGCGTGCGCGTCTTCCATAACATGGAAGAAGGGATGAAGGGCGTCGACGTGGTGATCATGCTGCGCCTGCAGAACGAGCGCATGAGCGGCGCGCTGCTGCCGTCGGCGCAGGAATACTTCAAGGCCTATGGCCTGACGCCCGAGCGGCTGGCGCTGGCCAGGCCCGACGCCATCGTGATGCACCCGGGTCCGATGAACCGCGGCGTGGAGATCGACTCCGCCGTGGCCGACGGCCCGCAATCCGTGATCCTCAACCAGGTGACCTTCGGCATCGCCGTGCGCATGGCGGTGATGGGGATCGTGGCCGGAAACCACGACTGAATCGCGCCGTAGCCGCACCATTGCGTCCCAGCCAGAACAACCGAAACAAGCCAAGCGACACGATATGAAGATCCACATCAAGGGCGGCCGCCTGATCGACCCGGCCGCGAACATCGATGCGCAGCAAGACCTTTACATCGCCGCCGGCAAGGTCGTCGGCGTCGGCAGCGCGCCGGCGGACTTCCATGCCAACAAGACCATCGACGCCAGCGGGCTGGTCGTCTGCCCGGGCCTGGTCGACCTGTCCGCGCGCCTGCGCGAGCCCGGCTACGAATACAAGGCCACGCTGGAGTCCGAAGTGGCCGCCGCCACCGCCGGCGGCGTGACCAGCCTGGTCTGCCCGCCCGACACCGACCCGGTGCTCGACGAGCCCGGCCTGGTGGAAATGCTCAAGTTCCGCGCGCGCACGCTCAACCAGACCCACGTCTATCCGCTCGGCGCGCTCACGCTCGGCCTCAAGGGCACGACCCTGACCGAGATGTCGCAGCTCACCGAAGCTGGCTGCATCGGCTTCTCGCAGGCCGAGGCCCCGATCCACAACACCCAGGTGCTGCTGCGCGCGCTGCAATACGCGCAGACCTTCGGCTTCACGGTGTGGCTGCGCCCCGAGGACCCCTACCTTGGCGGCGGCGTGGCCGCCAGCGGCGCGGTGGCGTCGCGCCTGGGGCTGTCCGGCGTCTCGGTGATCGCCGAAACCGTGCGCCTGCACACCATCTTCGAACTGATGCGCAGCACCGGCGTGCGCGTGCACCTGTGCCGCCTGTCGTCCGCCGCCGGTATCGAACTGGTGCGCCAGGCCAAGCGCGAAGGCCTCGCCGTCACCTGCGACGTCAATATCCATCACGTCTCGCTGACCGACATGGACATCGGCTACTTCAACTCGCAGATGCGCTTCTCGCCGCCGCTGCGCAGCGGCCGTGACCGCGACGCCATCATCGCCGGCCTGGCCGACGGCACCATCGATGCCCTGTGCTCCGACCACACCCCGGTGGACGACGACGAAAAGCTGCTGCCCTTCGCCGAAGCCTCGCCCGGCGCCACCGGCCTCGAACTGCTGCTGCCGCTGACGCTGCGCTGGGCCGCGGAACACAAGGTCCCCCTGGCCAAGGCGCTCGCCCGCATCACCGCCGAACCCGCCCGCGTGCTCGGCCTGCCGGCCGGCACCCTGACCAGCGGCAGCACCGCGGATATCTGCATCTTCCATCCCGAACAGGAATGGAAGGTCGAGCGGCGCGCGCTCAAGAGCCAGGGCAAGAACTCGCCATGGCTCGGCTATGACATGCGCGGCCGCGTACGCACCACGCTGGTCAGCGGCCACGTGGTCTACGAACTAGCGTGACGCACACCGCGTTTTGCACGCCATCACCGACGTGATGCTGCAGGGCGACCTGGTATGCGTGTTCCCGGAAGGCACCACCAC
Organism: Cupriavidus sp. 05N40; assembly: GCF_056397305.1. NCBI lineage: Bacteria > Pseudomonadati > Pseudomonadota > Betaproteobacteria > Burkholderiales > Burkholderiaceae > Cupriavidus > Cupriavidus sp. 05N40. The sequence continues at coordinate 6,222 of NZ_JBFTND010000203.1, read as the reverse complement.
CGACGGCACCAGCGTGCTGCCGTTCCACGCCAACCTGATGCAGGCGCCGATTTCGGGCGGGCTGCCGGTGCAACCGGTCGGGCTGGCTTACCTGGACACCGCCACCGGGCAGCCCACCCTGGCACCGGCGTATATCGGGGACCTGAGCTTGCTCGATACGCTCGATGCGGTGCTGCGGGCGAGGCCGATCACGGCACGGCTGTGCTTTGCTCCGGCCATCGCCGCGGCCAGTGCCAGCCGGCGGGAGCTGGCGCAGGCGGCGTGGGAGGTGGTGGGGCATCTGAGCCAGGGGGCGCAGCACCATGCGCTGGAGGTGGTGGGGCGGGTCAATGGCGGCGTGACTCCGCCTGCCACCGACCTTCCCGGCCTTCCCGGCCTTCCCGAACTCACGGACGAAGGCACGCCCGCGCCAGCCACCTCGCAGTAGGCGGCAAGCCGCCCGGATGGCATTACGCCAGAGGGTCGCAATACTGCGGGCACTCGACCTGCACCAAGGTCCGCTCGGCCGGATCCGCCGCCAGCCGCGCGGCCGTCAGCTTGCCGCCCCAGACGCAGCCCGTATCCAGCGCCATCAGGTTCGGCCGCATTACCAGCCCGAGGGTCGACCAGTGCCCGCACACCACGGTGGTGCCCTCCGTCCGGCGGCCGGGGATGTCGAACCAGGGCATGTAACCCGCCGGCGAGCCGCCCGGGCCTTCCTTGGTCTTGAGGTCCATCACGCCGTCCGTACGACAGAAGCGCAGGCGGGTGAGGGCGTTGACAACGACCCGGTGGCGGTCGATGCCGCGCAGGCTGTCGTCCCAGTGGTCCGCGGCGTTGCCGAAAACATCGGCCAGGAAGGTTTTCCAGTCGGGGCCCTGCAGCTCGCGCTCGACTTCCCGGGCCAGCTCCATGGTCTGGTCGGCGCTCCACTGGGGTAGCACGCCGGCGTGGACCAGGAGAAAGCCGTTTTCATGGATGGCCATCGGGCGGTGGCGCAGCCATGTGATTAATTCATCGCAATCCGGCGCGCCAAGAAGATCGTCCAGCGTATCGCTGCGCCCGCGCTTGCGCACGCCCGCGGCCACCGCCAGGAAATGGATGTCGTGGTTGCCGAGGACGGATTCGGCGCGGGCGCCGAGTTCGCGCACGGTGCGCAGGGTACGCAGCGAGGCGGGGCCGCGGTTGATGAGGTCGCCGACAAAGCGCAGGGCGCTGTCCTGGGGCAGGCGAGCGACCAGTTCGTCCAGCGAACCGGCACAGCCCTGGAGGTCGCCGATGGCGAAATGATGTTTTTGGGTCACAAATAGGGGCCGGTTAAGCATTGCGCCAGGTCTTCACCCGGTTGGCATTTGGTGGCACGGATACGTTACAACACGCTACAAAAAAAAGGGGGAGCATCTCAAGCAGGGGGGGTCTGTCGGATAGAATACCGCCACTTCTGCAAATACTTAACATGACGCCGCCCGTTTCGGGCCCGGCGGAGACTTGGCATTCGCCGTGTTCTCGAATATCAGATAGCAGGGAGCCCTGGTCTTGTCCCAAATACTTGTCACTGGTGGCGCCGGTTTCATCGGTGCCAATTTCGTTCTTGACTGGCTGCGCGATGACAGCGCGGACGCGGTTGTCAACGTGGACAAGCTGACGTATGCGGGCAACCTGGAATCCCTGGCATCGCTGCAGGGCAATAGCCGCCACACCTTCTCCCGCACCGACGTCTGCGACCGGGCGGCGCTGGACCGGCTCTTCGACAGGCACCGGCCCCGCGCCGTGATCCACTTTGCCGCCGAAAGCCACGTCGACCGCTCGATCGAAGGACCGGGCGCATTCATCCAGACCAATGTTGTCGGCACGTTCACCTTGCTGGAGGCCGCGCGCGCCTATTGGCAAAGCCTTCCGGTCCCGGAGCGCGAGGCTTTCCGCTTCCTGCACGTCTCCACGGACGAGGTATTCGGTTCCCTGAAAGATAGTGATCCTGCCTTCACGGAGACCACGGCCTACACTCCGAATAGTCCGTATTCGGCATCCAAGGCCGGTGCTGACCACCTGGTGCGGGCTTATCACCATACCTATGGCTTGCCGGTCCTGACCACGAACGGTTCAAATAGCTATGGCCCCTATCACTTTCCCGAGAAGCTGATCCCGCTGGTCATTACCCGGGCCCTGGCTGGCGAGCCGTTACCGGTCTACGGCGACGGACTTAACGTAAGGGACTGGCTCTACATTGCGGATCATTGCGCTGCTATCCGCGCGGTGCTGGCCCATGGGCGGCCTGGGGAGACCTACAACGTCGGGAGCGGAAACGAGAAGGCCAACCTCGACGTGGTCGGGGCCCTGTGCGATCTCCTCGACGAACTGCGGCCGAAGGCCAGCGGTTCCTATCGCAGCCAGATCACCTTCGTTGCCGACCGTCCCGGCCACGACCGGCGCTATGCGGTCGATTCGCACAAGCTCCGGACAGAACTAGGCTGGATCTGCGAGGAGACCTTCGAGTCGGGACTGCGCAAGACGGTTCAGTGGTATCTGGACAATCCGCAGTGGATCGAGCGCATGACCTCCGGAGAGTATCGGAAGGCGCGAGAATGACCGATGTGCGCAATAATCCATCTCACGTGCCGACGCTTCTTGTAACAGGAAGCAACGGCCAGGTGGGGTTCGAATTGCGGCGTGCCCTGATGCCACTCGGGCGCGTGATCGCGCTCGACCGCGCTGCCTGCGACCTGGCGCGTGCCGACAGTATCCGCCATGCCGTGCAGGAATATCGCCCCGACGTCATCGTCAATGCCGCGGCCTGCACTAGCATGGATAAGGCCGAAGTCGACGCGGAGGGCGCATTTGCCGTGAATGCCACCGCCGTCGGTATTCTTGCCGAGGAAGCGAAGCGGCTCGGCAGCCTCTTCGTGCACTATTCAACGGATTGTGTTTTCGATGGGCGGCAAGACGTTCCTTATACGGAAACGGATGCGGTGAATCCCATTTCCGTCTATGGGCGGAGTAAGCTGGCAGGGGAGCAGGCCATCGCAGACGTGGAGCCAGCCGCACTTGTTTTGCGAACAAGCTGGGTGGCTGGCGCGCACGGCCGCAATTTTGCCAAGACCATGCTGCGCTTCGGCCGCGAACAGGCCTCGATCCGAGTGATCCGGGACCGTTTCGGCGCACCCACGGGCGCCGCCCTGATTGCCGACGTGACGGCGCAGATCGTGGCGCGGCAATGGCTGTTCGGCGACCGGCAGGCGTTCCCGCACGGTATCTACCATCTTGCCGCGGCGGGTGAAACCAGTCCTTATGGCTATGCCAGCGAAGTGCTGCAGTATGCGGCGGACAAAGGTCTGGCGCTGAAGACCGGCCCCGCGCAGCTGCAGGCGATTCCAGCAAGCGAATACCCGTTGCCGGCGGCCCGGCTGGCCAGCGCCCGGCTCGATACCGGCAAGCTGCGCGCTACCTTCGGCATTCATTTGCCGGACTGGCGCGAAGGCGTGCATCACCTGCTCGATCAGATCCTGCCGGAGGTGGGCCAGCCATGAACCTGAAAGCGACGCCTACGGCCCTGCCGGAAGTGCTGATACTTGAACCGAGGGTGTTTGCCGACGATCGCGGGCATTTTTTCGAAAGCTTCAATGCGCGCGAGTTCGAAAATGCAACGGGTTTTAGCGGTGTTTTTGTGCAGGATAATCACAGCCTGTCGGCAAGAAATGTGATTCGTGGCCTGCATTACCAGATCGGGCGCCCGCAAGGAAAACTGGTCCGGGTTGTGGCGGGGGAAATTTTCGACGTGGCGGTGGATCTGCGGCGTCAGTCGCCGCGCTTCGGGCAATGGGTAGGAATGACGCTGTCACGAAGGAGCGGCCAGCAATTGTGGGTCCCACCGGGTTTTGCGCACGGCTTCCTGGTTTTATCGGACACGGCGGAAGTGATTTATAAGACAACAGAATACTGGAGCCAGAGCCATGAACGGACCATCGCGTGGGACGAACCGCAGTTGGGCATTTCCTGGCCTCTCGAGGGGCGGCCGATTCTGTCGGAGAAGGATCGCCACGGCGCTCTCCTTGCCGAGGCGGATGTCTTTGCCTGAAGCCAGCGCGGCCACAGTGCCGGCGCGTGTGCCGGCAGTCCGTTGTGACGACTAATTCAAGAACAATCATGCTGCTCAAGAAAATCTCGGAGATGTCGCGTCAGAAGAAGATTCTGCTGATGCTGGTGCTCGATTTCTTTTTACTGCCGCTGTCGCTCTGGTCGGCGGTCGGATTGCGCACGGATCATTGGCAGGTCAGCTCGCAATACCCCATCGGCCTGTACTTCGTCACCTCCCTCGTTGCGATTCCGGTCTTTATCAAGCTGGGCTTGTACCGGTCGGTGGTGCGGTATATGGAGGACCGGGCCATTCTGACCATCGTGGCCGCAGTCACCATTTCGATCGGTATATTCGGGTCGCTGATTTTCTTCCTGGGCCTGTCCAACGTGCCGCGCGGGGCATTGCTGATCTACTGGCTGCTTGCCATCGTCTATATCGTCTGCAGTCGGTTCTTCGTGCGGGCGGCGTTCAGGATGCTGCCATCGTTCGGGCACCAGGGGCAGAAGGTCGTGATCTATGGCGCCGGCGACGCCGGCCGGCAGCTTGCCGTCGCGCTGGGCGTCGGCACGGAGTACGAGCCCGTGGCGTTCGTTGACGACGACGTGGCCAAGCGCGGGCTGAGCATCGCCGGGATCAAGGTCCACGGCGCGGACGAACTGCCGGCGCTGGTCAGGCGGCTCGCGGTCCAGCAGGTGCTGATCGCCATCCCGTCGGCATCGCGCAGCAGGCGTATCGAGATCGTCAACGCGCTCGAGCCGCTGGCTGTCGAGGTGCGCGCCGTGCCCGGCATGGCCGAGATGGTTTCCGGCGAGGTGCGCCTGGACGACGTGCGCGAGGTCGAGATCGACGAATTGCTGGGGCGCGACGTGGTGGCGCCCAACAAGAAGCTGTTGATGGGCAATATCGACGGCAAGAGCGTCATGGTGACCGGCGCGGGCGGCTCCATCGGTTCCGAGCTCTGCCGGCAGATCATCAAGAACAATCCGTTGCGGCTGGTCCTGTATGAGCAGTCCGAGTTTGCCTTGTACGCGCTCGAATACGAGTTGCAGCAGACCATCCTGGCGAAGGGGCTGTCGATCGAACTGGTGCCGGTGCTCGGCTCGGTGCAGAACGGCGAGCGGGTGTACGGGATCATGTCCCGCTACGGCGTGCAGACGATCTACCATGCGGCGGCCTACAAGCACGTGCCGATCGTCGAGTTCAACATGACCGAGGGCATCCTGAACAACACCGTTGGCACGCGGGTCACGGCGGAGGCGGCGATCCGTGCCAACGTCGAAGCGTTCGTGCTGATCTCGACCGACAAGGCGGTGCGCCCGACCAATGTCATGGGGGCAAGCAAGCGCATGGCCGAGCTCTGCCTGCAGGCCTTTGCGCAGGAGCCGCACGTGCGCACCCGCTTCAGCATCGTCCGCTTCGGCAACGTGCTCGGGTCGAGCGGGTCGGTGGTGCCGCTGTTCCGGACGCAGATCGCGAGCGGCGGTCCGGTGACCGTCACCCACCCGGACATCATCCGTTATTTCATGACGATCCCGGAGGCGGCCCAGCTTGTTATCCAGGCCGGCGCGATGGGGGGCGACGGCGAGGTATTCGTGCTCGATATGGGCCAGCCGGTGAAAATCGTCGACCTGGCCCGTCGCATGATTCACCTGAGCGGATTCCAGGTGCGCGACGAAAACAATCCGGATGGGGATATCGAGATTGAATTTACCGGCCTGCGCCCGGGCGAGAAGCTTTACGAGGAACTGCTGATCGGCGACGCCGTCAGCGGCACGGGCCATCCGCGCATCATGAAAGCGGACGAGTCCTGCCTGAGCCGCGAGAAACTCGACGAAGAAATGCGCAGCCTTATCGCGGCCTGCGATTGCAACGACTGCGAGGCGATCCGCACCATTCTCCTCGAATGCGTATCGGGTTTCCGTCCCGACCGCGACATCAAGGACCACCTGCATGAAGAGCCGGCACCCCGTATCCGCCTGCTGCGCTAAGGCCGGAACGTTGATCCGGCCGCAAGGCGCAGGCATGCGCGGGCGGGCGCACCCCGTGTGCCGGCAACGCCGCGCCACGGCGCCATTTCGTTTCGGAGCACTGAAACTATGGCAAAATGCCGGGAGTTTTTGTCCTGTGCCAGCCATTGGGCAAGTGGGCAAGAGACGGAGGCAGGACGCAGT